>CAJKKA010000073.1 GCA_905200315.1 uncultured Clostridium sp. | reverse complement strand
TGGTACCGCGGAAGTTATCCCGTCCCTATACGATAGTATAGAGACGGGTTTTTTTATTCAAAAAATTAAGGGGAATAAATAATATTAGTATTATAGAAAGGGTGAAAGTTATGCAGACAGTAGATAAAACATTAGAAAGAACTTTTATAAGCGAAGTAAAAGACTCACAAGATGAAACGATATTACTTAGAGGATGGGTTTATAAAATAATTGACTTAAGCAATATAGTGTTTGTAAAATTAAGAGATAAAAGTGGAATAATACAACTTGTTACAAATAAAGAACAAATTGAAGGATTAAAACTTGAAAATGCGATAGAAGTAATAGGTAAAAAAAGCAAAAATGAAAAGGCTCCAGGTGGAATAGAAATAATTGTAGATGAAATTAAAATACTAGGAAGAACATATTATGATAAACTTCCATTTGAAATAAACAGCTATAAAAACAAAGCGGCTTTAGAAACACAATTAGATCATAGAACAATAGCACTTAGAAGACCAGAAATACGTGCAATATTTAAAGTCCAAAATGAAATAGAACAAGCTTTTAGAGATTATCTAAGATCTAAAAACTTTGAACAAATACATACTGCAAAAATTATAGATTCATCTACTGAAGGTGGTTCTGAAATGTTTACAGTAAATTACTTTGATAGAAGATCTTTCTTAGCTCAATCACCACAATTTTATAAACAAATGATGGTAGGGGCAGGTTTTGAAAGAGTCTATGAAATAGGTCATGCATATAGAGCTGAGCTTCATAATACTTGGAGACATTTAAATGAATATGTAAGTTTAGATGTGGAAATGGGATTTATAAAAGATGAATTCGAACTTATGGACTTAGAAGAAGGTTTCTTAGATTACTTATTTAAACATCTAAATAAAGTTTGTAAAAAAGAATTAGAAATGTATAAAGTAGAACTTCCAAATGAAGTTAAAATACCAAGAATAACTTTAGAAGAAGCTCACAAAATACTTCTTGAAAAATACAATAAAAAATCACCAATTGGAAATATAGATGCAAAAGGTGAAGAATTAATTTGTGATTACGTTAAAAAAGAATATGGTACAGAGTTTGTATTTTTAACTAAATATCCAGTAGCAAAAAGACCGATGTATACTATGCCTGATGATGAGGATAAAACATTAACAAAGAGTTTTGACTTAATATACGACGGACTTGAAATAACTACAGGTGGTCAAAGAATAAACGACTATAAAATGTTAAAAGAAAATATAATCAAATTTGGATTAAATCCAGAAGACTTTGATTTCTATCTTGATACATTTAAATATGGAATGCCACCACATGGAGGATTTGCTATAGGACTTGAAAGACTTACTATGAAAATATTAAAACTTTCAAATATAAGAGAAGCGACACTAGTACCAAGAGATATGAAGAGATTAACTCCATAAAATAAATTATGGTAAAATATAAAACTTATTCAAAATCCAAATAAAAAGGAGAAGATATTATGGCAATTAGTAAAGATGAAGTTAAATACATCGCACAATTAGCTAAGCTACATTTTGAAGAAGATGAAGCTGAAAAATTTGCAAAAGAATTTGAAAATATATTAGAACAATTTAAAACACTAGATGCTTTAGACTTAGACGATGTTGTAGAAAAAAGACCAACAGTTTCAGTAACTAGAAAAGACATTCCTAAAAAATGTGAAATAGAAGACTTATTTAGAAATGTAAAGACAATGAGAGACACTGCAATAGAAGTGCCAAAAATCATTGAATAGGAGGACGTTTTAATGAGTATAAAAGAATTAGTAGCTAAGATAAAATCTGGTGAAGTAAAAAGCTATGATGTAGTTAAATCATATGTAGATACAATAAATAAAAAAGAAGATAAAATAGATGCTTTCTTATTACTTAAAACAGATGAAGCACTACAAAAAGCAAAAGAAATAGATGAAAAAGTAGCTAAAGGTGAAAAATTAGGACGCCTTGCTGGTATACCAATAGCTATAAAAGATAATATATGTACACATGGTGTAAGAACAACTTGTGCATCAAAAATGTTAGAAGATTTTGTTCCACCATACGATGCAACTGTAATCAAAAAATTACAAGCTGAAGATGCAATACTTATAGGAAAGACAAACTTAGATGAATTTGCAATGGGTTCTTCAACAGAAAATTCAGCTATGAAAGTTACTAAAAACCCAATAGATATAACTAGAGTACCAGGGGGGTCTTCTGGTGGTTCAGCAGCTGCTGTTGGGTCTGAAATGGTTCCACTAGCACTAGGTTCTGACACCGGTGGTTCAATAAGACAACCAGCATCATTTTGCGGTATTGTAGGTATGAAACCAACTTATGGCTTAGTATCTAGATTTGGACTTGTAGCATTTGGTTCTTCACTTGATCAAATAGGACCATTTTCTATGAATGTAGAAGATAATGCTTATTTATTAAATATAATAGCAGGCGAAGATGACTTAGACTGTACTACAAAAAAAGGACTTGAAAAAGTAGATTATACAAAAGAATTAGGTCAAGATATATCTGGTATGAAAATAGGTATACCAAAAGAATTTATTGAAGAAAAAGGACTAGATCCTGAAATAAAAGATATAGTACTTAAAGATTTAGAAGCTTTAAAAGAATTAGGTTGTGAAGTTGAAGAATTTTCACTACCATCAACTAAAGATGGACTTGCTCCATACTACATAATATCTTCTGCTGAAGCTAGTTCAAACTTAGCGAGATTCAACTCAGTAAGCTACGGATATAGAGCAAAAGACTACACATCAGTAGATGATATGATAGAAAAAAGTAGAAGTGAAGGATTTGGAAAAGAGGTAAAAAGAAGAATAATGCTTGGTACTTATGCATTATCATCAGGTTACTATGATGCTTATTACAACAAAGCTCAAAAATTCAGAACAAAATTAAAAGATGAATTTAAAGAAGCTTTCAAAAAATACGATATAATACTTGGACCAGTATCTCCAATACTTCCATTTAAAATAGGTGAAAGATGTGAAGATCCAACTGCAATGTACTTAGCTGATATTTATACAATAAATATAAACTTAGCTACAGTTCCAGCATTATCAATGCCAGGAGGAAAGAGCAAAGAAGGACTTCCAGTAGGTATCCAATTAATAGGAGATACATTTAGTGAAGATAAGATATATAAAGTAGCTTATCAACTTGAAAAGAAATTAGCACTACAATTTGATAGAGAGGTGTAGATTATGGTATATGAAACAGTCATAGGGCTTGAAATACATGCTGAATTAAAAACAAAAACAAAGATATTCTGTAGCTGTTCTACAGAATTTGGTAAAAAACCTAATGAAAATACTTGTCCAATATGTCTAGGTATTCCAGGGACTTTACCAGTATTAAATGAAGATGTTATAAAACTTGCAGTAAAAGCAGGAACTGCTCTTGGTTGTAAGATAAATAATTACAATAAAATGGACAGAAAAAACTACTTCTATCCTGACTTAACAAAAAACTTCCAAACATCACAATACGATATACCAATGTGTGGTGAAGGATTAGTTAAATTTGATTTTGAAGGAAAAGAAGTTAAAGTAAGAATAAATAGAATACATATAGAAGAAGATGCAGGTAAACTTGTGCATTTAGAAGATGAACCATATTCATTAATAGACTACAACAGATGTGGTGTGCCACTAATAGAAATAGTTACAGAACCAGATTTACGTTCTCCTGCAGAAGCTGCAGAGTTTATGAGACAATTAAAAGGTATACTTGAATATGCTGAAGTATCTGACTGTCGTATGGAACAAGGTTCAATAAGATGTGACGCCAATATATCTATAAGACCTGTTGGACAAGAAGAATACGGAACAAAAGTCGAAATAAAAAATATAAACTCATTTAGAGAAGTTCAAAAAGCTCTAGAAAGAGAAGAAAAAAGACAAAGAGAATTATATCAATACGGTGAAGAATATAAAATAAAACAAGAAACAAGAAGATGGGATGCTGCAAAAGCTAAAACTTTACCAATGCGTTCAAAAGAAGAAGCTCATGACTACAGATATTTCCCAGAACCAGATTTAACACCTATTATAATACAACAAGAATTTGTAGATGAAACAAGAGCTAATCTTCCAGAAATGCCAGCAGAGAAAAGACAAAGATTTGTTAGAGATTATAAAATACCTCAAAAAGATGCATCTATAATAATTGCAAACAAAACTCTAGCACATTTCTATGAAGATACAGTTGCACTTGGTGTAGATCCTAAAGTTGTAGACAACTACATATTAGGAGATATGCTTAGATTATTAAATAAAAAAGGATTAGAACCAGAAGATATAACTATGGATCCTAAAAATTTAGCTCATTTAATACAAGTTATAGATGAAGGCAAAATAAGTAAAACTGCTGGTAAAGAAGTATTTGCAGAAATGTTTGATACTAATAAGTCACCAGACGTTATAATAGAAGAAAAAGGACTTGCTCAAATAAGTTCAAGTGATGAACTTGAAAAATTAGTCGATGAAGTACTTAAAAATAATCCACAATCAATAGAAGACTTTAAAGCTGGTAAAAAACAAGCTGCAGGTTATCTAATGGGACAAGTTATGAAAGCTTCAAAAGGTCAAGCAAATCCACAAATCGCTAAAAAGATGATAGATGATAAATTAGCAATTTTAGTATAGAAAATTGATTTTAGAGAACCACTATGTATATAATTGATATGTAGTGGTTCTTTTAAAATTTAAAAATAATTTATTAGTATTAAATAAAAAGTATAAATTTCATAATATAATATATGTAGAATTTGTTAAAATTAGGGAGTATAGGGTTAATATATTTAAAGGAGTTAAATCATGAATGTTTTATTAAAAAGGGTTGTACAAAGGGTAATACTTTTAGTAAGCTCATTTATATTGCAGATAGGGGTTATATCATTCTTCTTATTAAAATACAGTGAAAGTTTCTTTGATTTTTATTTAGCTTCTCTAACGCTTAGTATTATTATAGTTTTTATAATTATAAATAACAAAAGCAATCCAAGTTATAAGATAGCATGGATTGTGCCAGTTATGATTTTTCCGATATTTGGAGGTCTTTTTTACCTTTTGTATGGAGGAAATAAGCTTAGTACAAGGGAAAAACTAAAGATGGTTATACAAAATATAGAGATGACAAACGCTCTAAAGCAAGACGATGAGATAATAAAAAAAATTGGAGATAAAAGTATATACGCTAAAAATCAAAGTGAATATATTTTAAATTATGCAAAATGTCCAGTTTATAATAATACAGAAACAACTTATTTTAAAATTGGTGAAGAAAAATTTGAAGCACTTTTGAGAGAATTAAAAAAAGCAGAGAAATTTATATTTTTAGAGTATTTTATTATACAAGAAGGAAAAATGTTTAATTCTATATTAGAAATTTTAGAAGAAAAAGCAAAACAAGGTGTAGATGTAAGACTTATTTACGATGATGTGGGATGCATAGTAACACTTCCGCATAATTATAAGAATACTTTAGAAGCAAAAGGAATAAAATGTAGAGTTTTTAATCCTATAAAGCCGTTTTTTACAAGAAGACTTAACAATAGAGATCATAGAAAAATAGTAGTTATAGATGGAGATGTAGGTTTTACTGGTGGCATAAACTTAGCTGATGAATATATAAATGAATATGAAAAACACGGATATTGGAAAGATGCAGGCATTATGCTAAAAGGCGATGCTGTATGGAATTTGACTGTGATGTTTTTATCTATGTGGGATTATATAGACAATAAAGAAGAAGATTATATTAAGTTTAAACCATCTAAAAATAAGTATTATAATTCAAAAGGATATGTTCAACCATTTGATGATAGTCCTCTTATAAATGAACCGATTGGTGAAACAGTATATCTTAATTTGATAAATAAAGCAAAAGACTATATTTATATAAATACTCCATATCTTATAATCGATAATGAAATGGCTACAGCATTAAAAATTGCTGCAAAATCTGGTGTGGATATAAAAATTGTAACGCCTTATATCCCAGATAAAAAGTTTGTCCACGCTGTCACAAAATCATATTATGAATCTTTTATTAAAGATGGAATAGAAATCTATGAATTTACACCAGGATTTATGCATGCTAAGACATTTGTAGTTGATGATGAATATGGAGTAGTTGGAAGTATAAATCTTGATTTTAGAAGCCTTTATCTTCACTATGAATGTGGTGTATGGCTTTATAAAACAGATAGCATAAAATCCATGAAAGACGATTATTTAGAAACTCTAAAAAGATGCCATAAAGTCACAATGGAGGAATGTAAAAATACAAGTAGTATAAGAAAAGTTTTGAGATTGATAATAAGAATGTTTGCACCACTTTTATAAAATTGAAGAAAGGATAAACTAAAAAATTACAATATGTTAAAAAGAAATATAGATTTAATAGTAGGTTCTCTTTTTATTTTTTATTTTATAATAATAAATTTCATGTCCCTTTTAATGTTTAAGTATTTGTTTTTAATTTTGGGATTACTATGTTTTATATATCACTTTATAAAAAAATATTTAAATAAAAAATGTACACTATACAAAATTGTAAAGGGAGTGATTTGTTGTGTCTTGATAATATTTATCTTAGTAGAATCTATAATGGTTTTATATCCAAAACACGACTTAGATACAAAGTGTGATTATATAATAGTTTTAGGCGCACTAGTAAATAAAAATAAAATAAGCCAGAGTCTTAAAGAAAGACTAGATAGCTGTGTAGAATATTTGTATTTAACGCATGATAATCCAAAGATAATAGTATCGGGAGGACAAGGTAGAGGTGAAAATATAAGTGAAGCTTCTGCAATGAAAAGTTATTTACTATCTAAGGGAATAGACGAAAAAAATATTATTATGGAAGATAAGTCAAGAACAACAAAAGAAAATTTTTGTTTTTCTAAAAAAATAATAGAAGGCGATTCACATAATAAAATAGAAAATTTAAATGTAAAAGTTATAACAACTGACTTTCACACGCTGAGAAGTAAGATAATATCTAAGAGAGTAGGATATGCAAATACTACATTTTATACATCAAGCTCAAATGGGGCCTTGTTTATACTAAATTATACTAGAGAGTTTTTTGCATTAATATGTAATATAATTTTTAATTGTTAAAGATAAAAATATGTTAAATAGATTAAATAAAAATACAGTAATTATAAATTACAATAGATTAGAATCAATTTATACATAGAAAATGAATAAAAGGGTTATCACAAGAAAAATTGCGATAGCCCTTTTACTGATAATTGATTTAATTGATAAATTCGATATGTAATTCTATTTCTGAACTACTAATATGTAAGTCATCTTCTATTAAATAATCCACTGTATTTTTGAAAAAATATTCATCCTTTTTTGAAAGTGTAAAAGGACAAGGTTTTTTCTTTAATATATTCCCGTTTATTTCTTCTACTAAAAATCCATCTTTAAGTTTTACATTTACTTTTAAATCGTATATTGATTTCACTTTAGTATGTTTGAAATATGTATCCATAGATTTTAAAATTGAGTCAAATAGATCTTGTTTTAATGCAATTTCTTTCATATTTCCACAATCTTCACAATAAACATAACTAGATGAAGTTTCTGATATTATATATTCATTTTCTCTCTTGCAATTAGTACATAATCTTTTCATCTATATTCCCCCTTGATGTGCATAATATATAAAATATGACTTTGATTAAATAATAGCTCAAATATTTTCAAAAATCAAAGGTAAGTAATGGTAAATATTTCTGAATGTCTAAAAAGAGGGATTAAACTAGAATTTTGTAATCTACGGGTCGAATATAATTTAAAAGTATGTTATTATATATGAGAATATACAAAATATTGAGGAGGAAATACTGTGGAAGAAATTTCAAACATGAACTTAGATCACCTGTCTTTTTCTACTTTTATGAAGAG
>CAJKKA010000072.1 GCA_905200315.1 uncultured Clostridium sp. | reverse complement strand
AAGATAGAATAAAAGCTGTAAATACTAGCGAATATTCAAAAGTATGTATGAAACTGTTAAAAACTAAGATAAAACCTAATAAATCTTTTGTGGATAATTCAAAAGTCTCAGATCACCACGCTATAATACCAACAGAAGAAAGAGTATTTTTAGGAGATTTATCTGACAAAGAAAGAAAAATTTACGACTTAGTAGTCAAAAGATTCTTAAGCGTATTATGTCCTCCATTTGAATACGAACAAACGACTATAAAAGGAGTTTGTGAGGGTGAGACGTTTACAGCTAATGGAAATAAAATAAATAAATTAGGCTGGAGAGAAAACTATACTGTAGAGGATGATGAAACATATGGCGGTATAATAGATGTAAATGTAGGTGAAGTTTTAAACATAGAGAGTGTTAAAATAGAAAGTAAAAAAACTAATCCACCTTCATATTTAAATGAAGCGACATTACTTACAGAAATGGAAAAAAATAATCTTGGAACTGTTGCAACAAGAGCAGATATAATCGAAAAATTATTTAATTCATTCTTTGTAGAGATGAAAAATAAAGAAATCCACATAACATCAAAAGGAAGACAACTTTTAGATTTAGCTCCAGCTGATTTAAAAAGTCCAGAATTAACAGCTAAATGGGAAAAAACCCTTACAGATATATCAAAAGGAAAAAGTAAAAAGAATGATTTTATCAACCAAATGAAAAATTATTCAAAAACTATTGTAAAAGAAATTAAAAATAGTGAAAATAAATTTAAACATGATAATTTAACTAGAAATAAATGTCCAAACTGTGGTAAATTCATGTTAGAAGTAAACGGCAAAAGAGGAAAGATGCTAGTATGTGAAGATAGAGAATGTAATACTAGAAAATTAATTTCACAAACTACAAATGCAAGATGTCCAAATTGCCATAAGAGACTTGAGTTAAAAGGAGAGGGTGAAGGAAAAATATTTACATGTAGTTGTGGATATAGAGAAAAACTTTCTTCATTTAACAAAAGAAAATCTGAGGAAAAAGGGAAGGCATCTAAAAAGGATATAAATAAATACTTAAAAAATAAAAATAAAGACCAAGAAGTATTTAATAATCCTTTCGCAGCACTTGCTAATTTAAAAAAGAAATAATTTAAGTTTTAAAGGGAAGAAATAGGACTTAGTTTATAAGGGGGAGATTTTAATTATTTACAGTGTAAGGGCCTTAAATATAATTGAAATATTAAAAAATTCTCATGATCCTGTTAGTAGTTTAGCTCTTAGTGAAGAGATTGGATGTTCTACAAAGACAATACAAAGCGAAATTAAAGATATAAATAAAAACAGTAAAGATGGGAAGATTGTATCAATTCGAGGAATAGGTTATAAAATAGAAGGCTCATTTGATCATATTACTATTCCAAGTCCATATTTAGGAAATGTAGATAGAATTGATTATATTATAAAAAGTTTAATAAACTTAACAAAGAAACAAGATAATACTGTAAAGCTAGAAGAATTAGCAGATTCAATGTATATAAGCGTTTCAACAGTTAAAAATGATTTAAAAGAAGTAAAATCAATTTTAAAAAAATACAATATTTCTGTTGTATCAAAACATAAGCAAGGAATCGGCATAGATGCTGATGAAGATGACATAGTTAATTTTATATTAGATATATGTTCAAAGAAAGACAACGAACTTAGTTTAAAAGACTTTTTAACTGATCAAGTTAAAAATAATATGTTTAACCTAAAAAATATAATACTAAGTATGTTAAGTAGTGAACACTTAGTTCTCAGTGATACAGAGTTTAAAAATTTATGTAGCATAATATTTATAAAATTAAGCAGAAGTGATACTGATGAAAATGACTTTATAAGTAGCTATATAAAAGAGTATATAGTTCAACGAGAACTTATAATGAATGATGACAAAAATAAAGAAAAAATAATAAGAGCAATAAAAAAATTCTGCAAAAACTTAAAAATAGCGACTTCTATAGATATAAGTAATGACGAAGTTTTTGAAAAATGTCTTTATAATCATATAAATAGTATATATAAAAAGATGAAACTCGGAATAAATCAATATGGTGTTTTGCCTATAGATATAAGAATAAAATATCCGTATGCTTATGAGTTAGGAAAAATAGCGAAAAAAACTATAGAAGAAGAGCTTGATTTAAAGTTAGATGATGAAGAAATCTCAAATATAGCGGTGCATGTTGGAGGGGCTATAGAAAGAGCTGAACATAACCAAAAGAAAAAAGTTTTTAAAGTAATAATAGTATGTGTATCTGGGATAGGAACATCGATGTTGGTTAAAAATAAATTAGAATATTTATTTGAAGATAAAATAAAAATAGTAAAAATAATACCAGCTTATTTAATAGATTACATAAATGCTATGGAAGTAGATTTTATTATTTCTACAGTCGATATAAAATTTGATAGAGTACCAGTTATAACAGTATCTCCTCTTTTAAATGACAATGAGATAAAAATAATCGAAAAATTTATGAAGACAGGAAAGAAATATAAAGAAGTCGAAGTTAAAGATTTGTTCGATAGGGATTTATTTTTTACTGATTTAAAATTTAAAACAAAAGAAGAAGTAATAGAATTTATGGGAGATGAGCTTTTAAATAAAGGTGTAATCGATAGTGATATGAAAAACTCATTTTTCGATAGAGAAAAAATAGCGACAACTGAAATTGGAAATATGGTAGCACTTCCGCATGGGGCTAATGGAAAAATTTTAAAAAATAAAATCGCAGTTGGAATATTAAAAAAGCCAATACATTGGACTTTGGGAGATGTAAGACTGATTTTAATTTTAGCTATCGACAAAGATGAAATATTCGATTATGAAAAATTATTTTCTACAATATATAAACAAGTAGGTTCAGTATCTAAAGTTATAAGTATTTGCGAAAATAAGAACTATGAAAAATTTACAAAGATGTTTTAATAAATAAATTTGATTTACTGTTATAATAAAGCCAATAAAAATCGATAATATATTATATGATTTTTATTGGCTTTATATTTAATAACAAAAAATGATAAATTTCTCTTTTAACTAAGAGAAATTTTTTGGCTTTTTGAAAACGTATTTTTAGTTTATTATTAAAGCATAAGATAAACAAATATAATAAAAAACAAAAAAATGAGCACTAATAATATAAAGGAGGTTTGTAGATGATATATACAGTAACTTTAAATCCATCAATAGATTATGTTATAAAAGTTGATAAATTGACAACTGGAAATATAAATAGAGTTAATGAAGAACATGTATATCCAGGCGGAAAGGGTATTAATGTAACTAGAATATTAAAAAGTTTAGATAATGACAATATAGCATTAGGATTTGTAAGCGGATTTACTGGGGATTACATAATAAATTCACTACAAGAATTAAATTTAAAATCAGACTTTATAAAAGTTAAAGAAGGATTTACAAGAATTAATGTAAAAGTAAAAAGCGAAGAAGAAACAGAAATAAATGGACAAGGTCCAAAAATCAGTGAAGAAGAATTAAATCAATTTTATAAGGTTATAGATAAATTAGTAGATGGAGATATATTAATATTATCAGGAAGTATACCATCATGTTTAGATGAGAGATTATACGAAAGTATAATGAAAAAAGTAGAAGACAGGGATATAAAAGTTATTGTCGATGCGACTAAAAACTTACTTTTAAATGTTTTAAAATATAAACCATTTTTAATAAAACCAAATAATCATGAATTAGCTGAAATGTTTAATGTAGAATTAAATAGTACAGAAGATGTAGTTTTTTATGCTAGAAAACTAAAAGAAATGGGTGCTCAAAATGTTTTAATATCTATGGGAAAAGATGGAGCTTTATTAGTAACTGAAAATGATGAAGTATTTGCTAGTAGTGTAGCAAAAGGTGAAGTTGTAAATTCAGTTGGAGCAGGAGATTCAATGGTAGCCGGATTTATAGCTGGATACTTAAAATCAAATAGCTATGAAGAAGCACTTAGATTAGGCGCAGCAAGTGGAGGAGCGACAGCATTTTCTTCTGACTTAGCTACAAGAGAATTTATAGATAAATTAGTAGACGAAATAAAAATTGAAAAAATTAAGTAATAAATAGATTAAAAAAAGGAGTAGGAGTTATGAGAATTACAGATTTATTATCAAAAGAATCTATAAAACTAAATCTTTCATCTAAAACTAAACAAGAAGTAATAGATGAAATGGTTGATTTAGTAAATGCAAGTGGAAATTTAAATAATAAAGATGAATATAAAGAAGCTATCCTAGCTCGTGAAGAACTAAGTACCACTGCAGTAGGTGAAGGAATCGCAATTCCACATGCTAAAACAAAAGCAGTTAAAAAAGCTTGTTTGGGGGCAGGGGTAACAAAAGAAGGAATAGATTATGAAGCATTTGATGGAAGCTTGTCTAATTTATTCTTTATGATAGCGGCACCGGATGGAGCGAATAATACACACTTAGAAGTATTATCAAGATTATCAACAATATTAATGGACGAAGAATTTAAAAATAGTTTGATAGATGCGAAAAGTGTTGATGAATTTTTAGAATTAATAGATAAAAAAGAAACTGAAAAATTCCCAGAAGAACAAAAAGAAGAAGTTGTTGAAGACAATAGCAAAGCTCAAGATGTTCAAAAAGATAGCAAATATCCAGAAGTTTTAGCAGTTACTGCTTGTCCAACAGGTATAGCTCATACATTTATGGCAGCAGAAAGTTTAAACAACAAAGGTGCAGAAAAAGGAATAACAATTAAAGTTGAAACTAATGGTTCTGGCGGAGTTAAAAATGCTTTAACAAAAGAAGAAATAGAACATGCAAAATGTATAATAGTTGCAGCAGACAAAAAGGTTGAAATGAATAGATTTGACGGTAAAAAAGTTATAATAACTAAAGTTGCAGATGGAATACATAAAGCAGATGAATTATTAGACAGAGCAGTAAAAGGTGATGCTCCAATATACCATGCAGATAGTACAGCTAATGACTCAGAAGAAAGCGCAAATGAAGAAGAAAGTTTAGGAAGAAAATTCTATAAAGACTTAATGAACGGTGTATCTCACATGTTACCATTTGTTGTAGGTGGAGGTATATTAATAGCAATAGCATTCTTACTAGATGATTACAGCATAAACCCAGCAAACTTCGGTAAAAATACTCCTATGGCAGCATTTTTCAAAACAGTTGGTGAGCAAGCATTTGGATTTATGCTACCTATATTAGCAGGTTATATAGCAATGAGTATAGCTGATAGACCTGGTTTAGCAGTAGGTTTTGTAGGTGGAGTTATTGCAAAAGATGGATATACATTTAATAATGTAATGGATTTTGCCAATTCTAATCCAGTAAGCTCAGGTTTCTTAGGTGCTTTACTAGCAGGTTTTGTAGCAGGTTATCTAGTATTATTACTTAAAAAGATATTCTCTAAATTGCCAGCATCACTTGAAGGTATAAAACCAGTTTTACTTTATCCAGTGTTTGGAATATTACTAATGGCAATATTTATGATGGCTGTTAACCCAATAATGGGTGCAATAAATACAGGACTTAACAACTTCTTATCATCAATGAGTGGAAGTAGTCAAATATTATTAGGTGCAATTTTAGCAGCAATGATGGCAGTTGATATGGGTGGACCATTCAACAAAGCAGCATATGTATTTGGTACTGCACAACTTACAGTTGCAAATGCAGGTCCAGAACAATTTGCAATAATGGCTGCAGTTATGATAGGAGGTATGGTTCCTCCTCTAGCAATAGCGCTTGCAACTACATTGTTCAAAGATAAATTTACTGAAAGTGAAAGAAAATCAGGAATAGTAAACTATGTAATGGGATTATCATTTATAACAGAAGGTGCAATACCATTTGCAGCAGGAGATCCAGCAAGAGTAATACCATCTTGCGTAGTAGGTTCAGCAATAGCAGGAGCATTATCAATGGCATTTGGATGTGGTTCTAGAGCTCCACACGGTGGAATATTTATATTACCAGTTATAACTAACCCTCTAATGTACTTTGTAGTATTAGTAATAGGTTCAATAGTTGGAGCTGTAATATTAGGATTACTAAAAAGTAAAAAAGCAAATTAATTAGATTTTAGTCAATATAAAAATTGATTAACCCATATATAAGCACAACCCCTTGCTACCACGAGAATATCTCGTGGTAGCTTATTTTGAATAGAAAATTATTTACTTTGTAAATATAAATATAAAAATAGGAAACACTAGTATATTATAAATTTTAATATAGAAAGGTGTTTACTATGGAAAATTCATTTTGGATATTAAATAACGAAAGTGAAGATTATTCCGCTTTAGATAAAAGTATTGATGCAGAATATTTAATTGTAGGAGCAGGGCTTACAGGGCTTCATACAGCTTACTTATTGAGCGATATAAGTTCGAATATTGTAATTGTAGATGCAAATAAAGTAGGAAGCGGTTCTTCGGGAAGAAATACTGGGAAAGTGACATCTTCACATGGTTTGATTTACGATTATATAAGCCAAAAATATGGAGATAAATCAAGTAAATTATATTATGAAGCAAATGAGGAAGGTCTTAGATTAATAAAAGATATAGTTCAAAAATACAATATTGATTGCAATTTTGAAACAGTACCAAATTACATATTTACCACAGAAGATGAAGGTCTAGAAGAAATTAAAAAAGAATATAAAGCTTGTGAAAGATTAGGAATACCTTATGAATATTTAAATAATATAGAGGGATTTCCTATAAAAATAAAAGGTGCATTAAAGTTAGATAATCAAGCACAATTTGATTCTAAAAAATATATGAATAAGCTAGCACAAATAATTTGTGAAAAAGGTGTATCTATATACGAAAATACTCCAGTTTTAGGACTTGATACAGATAAGAATGAATATATAGCAAAGGTAAATGGAGATAATGAAATCAAAGCAAAAACAGTAATAATAGCATCATCAAACCCATGGCATGATTCTTTAGGACTTTATTTTAGCAAAGAACAGGCATATAGATCATATTTAACACTTTCGAAATTAAATAAACCTATTGCAAAAGGTATGTATATAAACGTTGAAAAGCCATCTAAAACAATAAGAGTATACCATGAAAATGATAGAGATTATTTAGTTTGTGGAGGGTTTGACCACAAAACAGGAAAATGTGATGATGAATGTAAGATATTTGGTAGCATTGTAGAATTTGCAAAAAACAACTTTAAAATAGGTATGTTAGAATACAGATGGTCTACTCAAGATTATATAACTACCGATAATATACCTTATATTGGCCATATAAACAATAATACAAATAATTTATATATTGCGACAGGATTTTGCAAGTGGGGTATAACTACATCTGCTGTTGCAGCTATTATTTTTAAAGATTTAATTACAAATGGTGAATGTAAATACAAAGAAGTTTTCAACCCCTCAAGAACAGGCAGTTACCTAAACATGAAATATTTAAAAGAAAATAGTATTGTTGCATATGACTATATAAAAGGTAAGCTGAAAAAAGGACATACAGACTGCCAGGTTGAAAAAGACGAAGGCAAAGTAGTCATTATAAATGGTGACAAGTACGGAGCATATAGAGACAAAGATGGTAAATTATATGTGGTAGATATAACATGTACACACTTGGGATGTGAACTTAAGTTTAACAGTTTTGAAAAAAGTTGGGATTGTCCATGTCACGGTTCTAGGTTCAGTTATGATGGAAGTATATTAAATGGACCAGCACTTAAACCATTGAAATTACTTGGAATGGGTGATAATGATATTGACCCTGATTTAGTGTAAAGTAAGTGAAAAATAGATGAATTTATCGATTTGTCACCCATTTGTCACCGAAAAATGTAAAATAAGCCAGAGATTATTGAAATTTCTCTGGCTTATTTTTAAATAAACTACATTTTAAAATAAAATGATATTTGTATTTATGATGAATATACATA
>CAJKKA010000071.1 GCA_905200315.1 uncultured Clostridium sp. | reverse complement strand
ATATTAAACTAAAATATAGAAAAATAAAAGGTATAAATCATTAAATTTGAAAAGATTTTATTTTTTAGAAGAGAGATTTTTTGTGATAAAAAGGCTACCAATAAGGTAGCCTTCTGTTTGTTTATCCACCTAAAAGTTTTTAGGGGATTTTAATACTCAAGTATTAAAATTTACTATTATACTATTTTCCAGCCATTTGTTTTTCAGCCATTTCAACTAATTTTTTAGTCATGTAGCCACCAACATAGCCATTTTGTCTTGCAGTTAAATTACCTTTATCAACTGCGTCATAGTTAGCCATACCTAATTCGTTAGCTATTTCTAGTTTCATTTGGTTTAATGCAGCTTTAGCCTCAGGAACAACTTGTCTGTTATTAGAATTTGCCATAGTAAATTCCTCCTTAAGTTAATCAACATTCATTTAATGTTGTTACTTATAATTTCTCCAAATCGAAATATTATATTCTAAAAAAAAATGGAAGAAAAGTTATTTTATTATTATAAATTAAAAAATTAGTTATTTTTTATTAGGTATAAAAATAAAGTTTTAATATAGGAAGATTGGAGGAGGATTGATATGTTTGCAAGAACAAGGGCTTTTTTAAGCAGTATAATTTTGTTTCTACTTGGTTTGATACTGATTTTTGCTCTGGTTTATTGGATAAGGATTTTTTTAAATCAACAAAATTCAGATATTCCAATATACAAAGTAGATACAAATAAAAATGAAATAGCCTTAACTTTTGATATTTCATATAACGAAAGAAATATCGATGAAATTTTGGAGGTGTTAGATAAATATGATGTAAAAGCAACTTTTTTTGTTGTTGGAAATTGGATTGACGAAAATAAAGATGTTGTAAAAAAAATATATGATAGAGGGCATGAAATAGGAAATCACTCTTGTACACATCCTTATTTTAATGAAATATCTGAAGAAGATATGAAAAAAGAATTAGAATCAACTTCTAAAAAAATAAAAGATATAACTGGAGAGGATACAAAAATATTTAGACCACCATATGGAGAGATAAATGAAGATGGTGTAAAAGTATGTGAATCCCTGGGCTATAAAGTTGTAAATTGGGACGTGGATTCTATGGATTGGAAAAATATAAAAGATATATACATAATTGACAGAGTTTCACAAAATGCCACTCCAGGGTCAATAATATTATTCCAAGGTGAAGGAAAAAATGTAGAAAATTATTTGGATAGTATTATAAGTCATTTTTCAAAAAGCGGGTATAAAATGTTGAAAATATCTGAATTATTGTATGACGATAATTACTATGTAGACTCATCAGGCGTTCAGAGAAAGAAAGAATAATAAGTACATATAAAAATAAAATGTAATAAATATGAATTTTAAAAAATATATTTATAACGTATAGAAGATAAAGAAAGAATTAACAATTCGGGGGGATAAAAATATGGTAGTTATAAAAGACGATACAAATATTGTAAATTTAACTGGAGAACTAGAAGATAATTTAGAATTTAGTCATGAAATATTTGGAGAAAAATTTTTTAATACAAAAATAAAAATAAATAGATTAAGTGATGTTTATGATATTTTACCAATGACTGTTTCAGAAAGGCTGATAGAAGAATTAGATTTTAAAAATAATAAGTTTGTAACAGTATCAGGTCAATTAAGATCCTATAACAAAAATGTAGGTGAAAAAAATAAATTAATTTTAACAGTATTTGTACGAGAAATAAAACCAAAAGAAGAGGAAAATAAAGACCCTAATAGTATTTTTTTAGATGGATATATATGCAAACGTCCAGTATATAGAAAGACACCTCTAGGAAGAGAAATAACAGATTTATTAGTGGCAATAAATAGACCTTATAACAAATCAGATTATATTCCATCTATAGTTTGGGGTAGAAATGCAAAATTTGCTAGAAATTTAAATGTTGGCGACAGAATACAGATATGGGGAAGAATCCAAAGTAGATTTTATGAAAAGAAAATTGATGAAGAAACTACTGTCAAAAAAGTTGCTTATGAAGTTTCTGTATCAAAGATAAAAAAAGTAGAAGAAGAGCAAATTTAAAGTATAAAAATTTAATTAAAAGATGTAAAATAGAAATAAGAAATTTATAAAGTTTATCCTCTAATATTATAGAGGATTTTCTTGTTTTAGAATATATGGATTTATTTTTTAAAAAAGGAGGTTTTCTATGAGTATAAATTATACAATGGTAGCAGTTATAATGTTATTTGTAATCCTTATAAGTATTCAATTTACTCTTAATAAAATATTTATGATTTTAAAAGAAATTAAAGAAATACTTATTAATAAGAATATAAAGGATGAAAATAATGAACGAATTAGAAAATATTAAAGATGATATACAAAATATAGCAGAAGCAATTTTATCCGTGATTAATATAGATGTTACTATAGTAGACGACAAATTTATAAGAATCGCAGGAACAGGAAAATATATAGATAAGATTGGGGATAAAGTAGATGGATATTCTGCTTTTAGAAAATCTTTTGTGGAGCAAGTTGGAATTTTTATAGAGGATCCAAAAGAAAGTGATATTTGTAAAAGTTGCACCCATATACATGGTTGTAAGGAGTTTGCTGAAGTTTGTTGCCCAATAGTATTAGATAATAAATCATACGGGGTTATAGGACTTATAGCGTTTGATACAGACCAATCTAATATGATGAAAAATAATCTAGATGGGCTTATGAATTTCTTGAAAAAGATGGCCGACTTAATTTCTAACAAATTAAAGGCTCAGATGAATACTGAAGAATTAGAAGTAGAAAAGAAGAAGCTAGAGATTTTATTAGATAATATGGATAAAGCAATTGTTTCAGTAGATATAAATGGATATATAGATAAGTGTAATTATAAGTTTAAGGAATTATTTAATTTAAATGATAACGATTTACTAAAAAAGAATGTATTTGATATTTTAAATTTTATTAAAAAAACTAATGAGAATAATTTTAGCAAATACAAAATGGGAAGCTTTAGTTACAATAAGAGAAACCGTAATGTAAAAGGTATTTATAATATAAATAAGATAATTATAAAAGGTAAATTTAAAGGATATGTTATCGATTTTATTGAAAAGAAAGAAGCAATTAAAACTTATAATAAAATAAATAAAGATTATAAAATAACACTTGATAATATTATTGGAAATAGTGACCTTATTGTGCAAACAAAACGAAATGCATTGATAGCATCTCGTTCAACTTCTACAATATTGATTACGGGCGAAAGTGGAACAGGAAAAGAGTTATTTGCAAGGTCTATACATAATCACAGTGATAGGGTGGACAATCCTTTTGTAACTGTAAATTGTGCAGCTATACCAGATAATTTGCTTGAAAGTGAGTTATTTGGATATGAAGAAGGTTCTTTTACAGGTGCTAAGAAAGGTGGAAAACTAGGCAAGTTTGAACTTGCAGACAAGGGTACTATATTTCTTGATGAAATAGGAGATATGAGTTTACACTTACAGGCTAAATTACTTAGAGTTTTACAAGAGAGAGAATTGGACAAGATAGGTGGAAAGAGCAATATTTTTATAGATGTGAGAATTATTGCAGCTACAAATAAAAACTTAGAAACTATGGTCAAAAACGGATCATTTAGAGAGGATTTATATTATCGCTTAAATGTAATTCCGATAAAATTGCCTAGCCTTAGAGAACGAAGAGTAGATATTCCACTTTTAATAAATTATATGATAGATGAATATTCACATAAACTTGAGAAAGAAATATTAGGCATAGACGAAAATGCAAAACAACTACTTATCAATTATAGTTGGCCAGGGAATATTAGAGAGTTACAAAATGTAATTGAGTATAGCATAAATATGTCACAATCTAAAGTTTTAACACTTGATTCAATGCCAAAATCAATTATGAATATAGATTATGATAAAAAAGAAGAAGGCACAGAAGAAATTAGAACTCTAGAAGAATTAGAAATAAGAGAAATAAAAAAAGCTTTAATTAAATATAAAGATTATAAAAAAGATAAAGAACTTGCTGCAAAGTCATTAGGAATATCAAGAGCAACTTTATACAGAAAGTTAGAAAAATATAAAGATAAAATAAATGGAGATACATATTTAAAATAATCTCAAAATGAGATAAAATCTCATTTTGAGATTATTTTTGTGCTTTTTGAGAAAAATATATAAATATTTAACTTCAAAAAACAAAATATAAAATGATAATTAGTAAATTATTTTACATTTTCACTTTAAAATAGTTAACAAAAATTATTTTTTTATAAAAATAAAAAATTGGCATGAAAAATGCTAATTAAATATATCAAGAAGATTAAATTTATATTATTATATTAATTGGTTTATTTTTAGTTAGTTTATTTAGGAGGTAATAACATGAGAGATATAAGAAAAGAATTAATAGAAATGCTAATTGCAGAGGTAAAACCAGCAGTAGGATGTACAGAACCAGTAGCAGTAGCATTAGCTTGTGCAAAAGCAAAAGAATTATTAGGTGAAGAAATAGAAGAAAATAGAATATTAGTAAGTCCAAGCATATACAAAAATGGAATGTGCGTAGGTATACCAGGTACAGATAGATTAGGATTAAAAATAGCAGTTGCAATGGGATTTGTAGGTGGTCATTCGGAAAACGGTTTAACAGTATTAGAAACATTAAGCCAAGATGAAGTAGAAGAGTCAGAAAGATATATGGATACACAACCTATAAATGTAGTTCCTGCTCAAACTAAGGATAAGGTATTTATAGAAGTTGATCTAAGAGGAAAAAATAATATAGCAAAAGTTGTTATAAAAGAAAAACACGACAATTTCGTATACTTACAAAAGAATCAAGAAGTTTTACTTGATACAGGTGATTATAACAACAATGAAGAAATAAAAGTTGCAGATGAAAATGTAGTAGAAAGAAAGGCTACTTTTATGGATACTACTAATGTTGAAGAAATAATAAAAAATGTTGAAAATATGAATTTTGAAGATATTAAATTCTTATTAGATGGAATAACAATGAATGTTGAAATGGCTGATTATGGACTAGAAAACAAAGCTGGTATCGGTGTTGGATTTGGTATAAAAAAAGCTAAAGAAGAAGGATATATGGCCGATGATTTAATGACAGAAGCTATGATGTTAACAGCAGCAGCATCAGATGCTAGAATGGCTGGAATAAAAATGCCTGTTATGAGTTCAAATGGTAGTGGAAACCACGGTTTAACAGCTATACTTCCAATAGTAGCTTATAATAATAAATTCCCACAAAGTGAAGAAAGATTAGCAAAAGCATTAGCAATATCTCACTTAATAACAGGATATATCAAAAACTACACTGGTAGATTATCTGCAGTTTGTGGATGTGGTGTTGCAGCATCAACAGGATCAGCAGCAGGTATATCTTGGTTAATGGATGGAGATATGACTCATATAAAAGGCGCGATAGAGAATATGATAGCAAATTTAAGTGGTATGATTTGTGATGGAGCTAAAGCAGGTTGTGCACTTAAATTATCATCAGCAGCATCAGCAGCAGTTCAAAGTGCTATAATAGCAAAACAAGGATTCCATGTTCCACCTAAAAATGGAATAGTTGGGGATAGAGTAGATGAATCTATCAAAAATTTAGGTAAAGTAAGTGACGAAGGAATGCAAGTTACTGACGAAGTTATAATCGATGTAATGAACAATATAAATAAAGTTAAATAGGTTCTAATATCAAAAGATGATTTAAAAATAGAATATATACTTTAAAATAAGAGAGAGGAAAAATTTATTTTATCCTCTCTCTTATTTAATATAGCTAATTTTACTAAAAAAATAAGTTTTTGCGTATACTGAAATTATATAAGTTATTTGATATAGACAGATTCTATTAATCATTATAAAATAAATATAGTAATAAACATGGAGGATGAGAAATGGATATAGAAAAAAAAGTTTGGGAAGTATTATGTTCAGAAGAAGATTTAAATAAAAGGGTAAAAGAATTAGGTGAACAAATAACAGAAGATTATAAAGATAAAAATTTAATGGTTATATCTTTATTAAGAGGAAGTTTCGTATTTTGTGCAGACTTAGTTAGAGCAATAGATTTAAAAACAAAAGTTGATTTTATGACTACGCAAAGCTATGGAGATGGATTCTCTACTAGTGGAAATGTAGAAGTTGTAAATGATATAAAAGGAAGCTTAGAAGGGTATGATGTATTAGTAGTAGATGATATAACAGATTCAGCTCTTACTATGGATTATGTTTTAAGACATTTAAAAGAAAAAAATCCAAAAAGTATAAAATCTTGTGTTTTACTTGATAAACCAAGTAGAAGAAAAGTTGAATTAGTTCCAGATTATTGTGGATTCACAATAGAAGATAAATTCGTAGTGGGTTACGGTTTAAATTATGGAGATCATTACAGAAATATACCATATGTATTTGTTGTAACTGATAAAGATAGATAATACAAATGAGGGTAATAAAATATTACCCTCATTATTCTGTAAAAAAATTCTAGAAAAACCAAAATAATAGAGTTATATTTTTAATCGTATTTCAATTTTTCAAGTCTATATCCAATTTCTCTGTTCGCAAGTTTATAGCTTTCTTCAATCATATCTTCACGACTCATAGCATTGCCTAATAAAGAATCTATTGTGAGTTGGTTTCTGCCTTCAAAATATTTTTCAAGAAGCTTTTCCTCCAAATAATCTTGTGTTTTTAAATCACCTTCATGCATTATATGTTTTACATCAAAACCTGCTTTAATCAATTCTCTACCCATGAGTATAGCACGATGACATCTTATTGGGTCTTGCATAGCGCCGAGTAAAACAATTTTATAGCCCTTAGAACAGCCAACTTTTAATCTTTCTATGCCATTTTTGAAAATATCCTCTTGAATTACTTTATCAAAATCAGCATATCCTTCGTCATTATAACTAACCTTAGTTTTTCTTTTTGCAGCAAATTCATCAGCCATGTAGATATATGTATATCTTAATTTTCTCAGGTTAGATTGAAGTACTTCCTTGTTGTATTGAGTATTATATTTTGAATAAGGTATCCCTCTTATATCAACAATACAATTTATATTATGCTTTTTTAATATTTCTATAAACTTATCAAAAGGGTAATTAGAATGACCTAATGTATAAATTTCTATTTTAATCACATCCTTAATAGATTTTAATTATATAAATATAATACCCCAATTTTGAGATGAGATTTTGAAAAATAGAATTTTTTTTGTAAACAATGGCAATACTTATTAATACTATATAGTAAAATATTATAAGTTGTAAATTTATTGACAATTAAATAGAAAAATAATAATATTAAAATAGAAAATGAAAAAATAAATCCATTGAGAAGGAAGAGTAATTAAATTTAGGTTCGATATAGAGAGTTGAGGATGGTGGAATCTCAACAAGAAGGGATTTAACGAATGGGCCTTTTAGGAGTAAATTGAAATCTTTATGAGAGTAGACTTTACCGTGTGTTGCACGTTACAGCAATTGAGGTATGATAGTACCAATAATTAAGCGGTGTATTTTAATACACAATTTAGGTGGCAACGCGGATATAACACTTCGTCCTAGAGTTTTAGGGCGAAGTTTTTTTATTATAAAAATTTACTTAAAACGTAGAAAAATTATTAAGGAGATGAAAAAATGAGCAAAAAAACAATATTAACAGGTGATAGACCTACTGGAAAACTACACTTAGGACATTATACAGGTTCACTTAAAAACAGGGTAGCCTTACAAAATGAAGATAAATACAATATGTTTGTAATGGTTGCAGACCAACAAGCATTAACTGACAATGCTAAAAATCCAAAAAAAATAGTAGATAACTTATTAGAAGTAGCTATGGACTATATGTCTGTTGGATTAGACCCAGAAAAAACAACTTTATTTATACAATCTCAAGTTCCAGAATTAGCAGAACTTACAATGTACTACTTA
>CAJKKA010000070.1 GCA_905200315.1 uncultured Clostridium sp. | reverse complement strand
AAAACAATTTCAGGTAAATTATTGTTAGGGTATTGTTTGGGGCTAACAGCAGAAACCTCAAATTTAGGATTTTTAATTAACATTTTTTTACTCCTTTAATTTTAATATAATCAAAAATTATTATGGCGGTCAATGACCGCCGCTACATTATTTTGGTATTAAAAAAATTTCTATTTTTGATTGTATGGGCGGACGCCTCTGTCCGCCCGTGTAGCTTCCAACATCTATAAAATACATTTTACTTTTTAGGTGAAATTTTTTCAATTCCACCCATATAAGGTCTTAAAACTTCTGGAATTTTAATGCTTCCATCTGGTTGATAATTATTTTCAACAATAGCAATTAACATACGAGGCGGAGCAACAACAGTATTATTTAAAGTATGAGGTAAATAATTTCCTTTTTCACCTTTAATACGTATACCTAAACGTCTAGATTGGGCATCTGTTAAATTTGAACAGCTTCCAACTTCAAAATATTTCTTTTGTCTTGGACTCCATGCTTCTACATCACAACTTTTAGCTTTTAAATCTGCTAAATCTCCACTGCAACATTCCAAAGTTCTAACAGGCACATCCATACTTCTAAATAATTCAACTGTATATGACCACATTTTATCATACCAATTCCAACTATCTTCTGGTTCACATACAACAATCATTTCTTGTTTTTCAAATTGATGTATTCTATAAACACCACGTTCTTCAATACCGTGTGCACCTTTTTCTTTTCTAAAACAAGGTGAATATGAAGTTAAATTATAAGGTAAATCTTCTTTATTTAATATTTGATCTTTAAAACGTCCAATCATAGAATGTTCACTTGTACCGATTAAATATAAATCTTCACCTTCAATTTTATACATCATTGCATCCATTTCTTCGAAACTCATAACACCTGTAACAACGTCAGAACGAATCATATAAGGTGGAATGCAATAAGTAAATCCTTTGTTAATCATAAAGTCTCTTGCATAAGTAAGAACTGCAGAATGTAGTCTAGCAACATCGCCTAAAAGATAATAAAAACCGTTTCCAGCAACTCTTCTAGCACTATCTAAATCAAGTCCACCAAAATTTTCTAAAATTTTACCGTGAAATGGAATTTCATAATCTGGAACTACAGGTTCACCATATTTTTTTATTTCAACATTTTTACTATCGTCTTCACCTATTGGAACAGATTCATGCATAATATTAGGTATTTTCATCATTCTAGATTTTATCTCTTCTGCATATTCAGCTTCTAATTTTTCATTTTCTTCAAGTTCAGAGTTTATTTTTTGAACTTCAGCTTTTATTTTTTCAGCTTCATCTTTTTTGCCTTCACGCATTAAAGAACCAATTTGATTACTTAAATTTTTTCTATTCATTCTTAGTTCATCACCATGAAGTTTAGCTTTTCTATTTTTTACGTCTAAGTCTAAAACTTCATCAACCAAAACTAATTTGTGATTTTGAAATTTTTTACGAATATTTTCTTTTACAAGTTCAGGATTTTCTCTAATAAGTTTTATATCTATCATAATAGCCTCCATAAAAATAAAATTAATAAGTGCATTTTACAACAATATAAACAAAAAAGCAAATTTTTAAACTTATGTTTGACAATTAAATGTTTGTATGGTAGAATATACAAAAAAATTAGGAGCGTGATTAAATGAAAAAGGATGCAAATGGACTAAATAAAAGAGAAAGAGCAATACTAAAATTTATAGAAAAACAAATACAAACAAACGGATATCCACCATCAGTTAGAGAAATAGGAAAGGCAGTTGGATTAAGTTCAACAGCAACAGTACATGGCTATCTAGCACAACTAGAATCAAAAGGATTTATAAAAAAAGAATCACAAAAAGGTAGAACACTAAGACTTTTGAAAGGTGCAGATGGAGTAAAGAAAGAAAAATCAGTTAAAGATTTTTACACACATAAAGAACTTGCAGAAGTGCCAGTTATAGGTAAAGTTACAGCAGGAGCACCAATATTAGCAGTTGAAAATGTTACAGATACTTTTCCAATTCCAATAGATTTTGTTGGAAATAGCGAAGCCTTTATGCTAAAAGTTAGAGGAGAAAGTATGATAGAAGCAGGTATTTTAGATGGAGATCTAATACTTGTAAAGAAACAAGATAGCGCACGTAATGGAGAAATGGTAGTAGCTTTAGTAGGAGATGAAGCAACAGTTAAAACATTTTACAAAGAAAAAGACCATATACGTTTACAACCAGAAAACAGTACAATGGATCCAATAATAGTTCCAGACTGTAAAATACTAGGAAAAGTTGCTGGTGTATTTAGAAAAATGTAAATCATAAAATTTATAATAGGCAGACAAATAAGTCTGCCTAATTAAATAATATAGAAAGGAATTAATCAGTTACATAGATTTTTTATTTCTATAAAATTGATTAAATGAAAAAAGAATGTTTTTTAATGAAAAAGAATACAAGGAATATTTAAAGAAAAATAAAATAAATAGAGGAGACTTTGAAAGAAATAACACCTTTAGAAGAAATTTCCATGAACAAGATAAAAATGGTAGAATAATTATAGATATGAAGAAATCTACAGAATCAGCAATTGATATAAGTAACTATTCAACTCCTAAAGGATGGTATATGTTAGATAATATGGATATGGTTCTTGTAAAAAATATATTTGGAGATGTATATAGAAATTTAAACGAAGAAAAATATAATTTTAGTAAATACAATGCTATTATAATTCAATACTTATCGAAACAATTTGGAATTAAAAGTGCTAAATATTACTTAGCAACAGAAAAAGGAAATACGAGATTAACATATATAATAACACCAAGCTTTTTAAATAAAGATGAAAAATTAGTAGAGGGTAATTCAATATTGAAAGATCCAATGGAATTAAATATAGATAAAATTCTTAAACAGATTGAAGAATATGGAAAAGAGAAAAATTACAATATTGAAGATATTGTTTCAATAAAGCATGATTTTTTAAAGCAGACAATTTTCAATAAGTTTGTTATGCAATCAGACGAAAATAATGGAAATTGGGCTATTATAGAAGATAAAATAAATGCAAAATTTTCTCCTATATATGATTACGATTGTTCATGTGGAGTAGAAACCAAAAATAAGCATCTAAGAAGTACAAATAATGGAAGTACAGAATTGAAAGATGTATTAGAGCAATATAAAGATGAAAAATGGCTACAGAAATACGTAAAAAGAGCAATTTCTAAAGTTGACTTTGATAAAATTATAGATAATATAGAAGATGATAGAATAAAAATTGAAGAAAAAGTTTTAAATAGATATAGAAAATTTTTTAATGAAAGAAAAGTCGAATTAGAAAAATTATATAACGATGTTTATGAACAAAAAGAAGTAGAAGAAAGATAGAATAAAAAATAGAAAAATGCACATACCAAAATAAAAGGTAGGTGTATTTTTTATGGAAAAAAATCATAAAGAAGAAAGTGAAGATGTAACAAAATATGGTGAATTTGTAACTTCATATTTTGCTTGGATACCAACAGAAAAGCAAAAAGATATTGTTAAAAAATTAGAAAAAATCACTAATAAAAACAATAAATAAATTAACGTAAAATACTGCAGGAGCAGACATCTCTGGCAGACCAAAACAGAAAAAAATATATAAACTTACGTCAAACGTTGTAGGGGCGGATGCCTCTGTCCGCCCGTAAAAGAAAAAATTATATATAAATCAATGTCAAACATTGTAGGGGTCGGCGTCCTCGACGACCCGAAAAAAATATATATAAATTAACGTCAAAATTTATAATTGAATTTACATATTTTATGTATATAACTGTCAATAAGGCTACGTTTATCATTGCTGATACCATTAAGGTATATATTAAAAAAATTACATGATTAAAATATAAAAAAACATAAGAAAAAAACGCGAACATTTTTTCAAAAAACTATTGACAAATAAAAAATCTAATAGTAAAATACAAACATAAGTTCAAACGAACATAAATTTGAAAAAAGGGAGCGATAAAAATGAATATATTTGGAATAAAAAGCAATGTAATAGAGTATACAGTTAATAAGGCAGATAATAAAGGAATATATATATCAGTACAAAATGGAGAAGTATTAGTAAACGCTCCTTGGTATGTTACAAGCAATCAAATACAAGAAGTTGTTGAACAAAAAAGAAAATGGATATTAGAAAAATTAAATGAATATGAAACAACAAGAAAGAATATAAAGAAATACATATATTTATTAGGAAAAAAATATGAATTAGAAATTAAATACGAAAATATTTCTGTACCGGAAGTAAATGTAGAAAATAGCATTGTAGAAATTTTATTACCTAACAAATATAGAAAGATAGATAACAGAGCAATTATACAAATTGTATTAAATAAATTAATAGAAAAAGTAGCACAAGATGAAATAGAAATGGCTATGGAAAAAGCAAGAGTATTATTAGGTTTTGCACCAGAGGATTTCAAAATAGAAAATATGGGAAATACATTAGGAAAATGTGAAAACAAAGTTATAACTATAAACCCAGAAGTTGCAAAATATAATAGAACCGTTATAGAATATGTTGTAATGCATGAATATTGTCACTTAAAATATAAAACACACTCAAAAAAATTCTTAGAAATGATAGAAAAAAATCAAAAAAATTATGAAAAAATTGAAAATTTAATTTCAAAATATAAATTCTAATGTATAATAATAAAAAATATTAGGAGTTTATAAATGAGAGAAAAAATAAACAAAGTATTTGAAAAAATGGGAGATGACCATGTAAGTGAATTTTCAGCACAATCATCTTATTATATGATACTTGCATTTGTCCCCTTTTTAATTTTATTATTATCGTTAATACAATTCACAGGAATAGAAGCGCAAACAGTGTATAACATTATTTCATATGTAATTCCATCCACAATGAAAGATATGGTTTTAGGAATAGTTCAAGAGGTATATTCCAAATCATATGGAACAATATCTATTGCAATATTATTTACATTATGGTCAGCAGGAAAAGGATTTTTTGCGTTAAATAAAGGACTTAACAACATTTATGAAATTGATGAAAGTAAATATATCTACCTAAAGGCAAAATCTATTCTAAATACAGTAATATTTTTAATATTAATTACAGTAGCACTTGTATTATTAGTATTTGGAAATAGCTTTATAACAATATTGCAAAATAAATTCGTGTTCTTAGATAGTTTTTTCTGGAAAGCATTAGCAGAATTAGGGTATATAGTTTTCACATTTTTTATGTATATTGCTATATACAAATTTATACCTAAACACAAAGTAAAAATACTATCACAAATACCCGGAGCTTTTATTGGTTCAATAGGGCTAAACATTGTATCATTTATATTTGCAAAATATCTAAATATATTTAAAGGATTCTCACTTATGTATGGAAGCTTAACAACAATTATGCTAATTATGATGTGGACATATACTTGTATGTATACATTATTTTTAGGTGCAGAAATAAACAAAATAATAGACATTTTTAAAAACAATAAATAATTTAAAGTATCATCAAACGTTGTAGGGGCACGGTGCTCCGTGCCCAAAAAAGATACAATTCAAAATATCGTTAAATATTCTAACATCATATATCAGGAAATATTTAACAGAAACTATTGCGCAATAAATTTATTTAATGTAGAATATAAACATAATTTATATCGAACTAATTTTATTCAAATATTTAATTCTTAAATAGCCAAAAAAATTAAAATAATAAGAAAAATGGAGATGTTGCTTATTGAACAATAAAATCAATTCTGAGATAAATATTAATGAAAATGTAGAAAAAATTTACAACGATGATAGTATACCAAAATTTACATTCAAAGACTTTTTAAAATACCAGGCAATATTTCATCCAGAAGATAAAATAGAATTTGATAATATGCTTGAGCTTAACGAAGATTCAGAAGATTATAATTACAACAAGGTAAATAATGAACATGATAAAGTGTTTAGAACAATTTTAAGTGATAAAAAGGAAGCAGTAATTTTTATAAATAAAACATTGAAATTAAATCTAAAAGAAGATGAAATAGAAAAATACAAAGAAAATTACATAACAGAAAATTTAATAAACAAAGAAACTGATATTGTATACAAAATAAAAAACAAAAATGTATTTATATTAATAGAACATCAAACAAAAATAGATTATTCGATGCCATTTAGAATAATGGAATATCAATTTAAAATAACAAAAAGTGCAGTAAATGTAAATAAATTAAAATTAAAAGAATACAAAATACCAATTGTAATACCAATAGTTTTATATACAGGAAGAAAGAAATGGAATGCAAAAGAATATATAAAAGATGCACAAGAAAGTTTTAAACAATACAATGGAGAAGAATTAGGAAGATATAAATTAGTAGATGTAAATAATTTTACAGAAGAAGAATTACTAAAAGAAAAAACATTTTTATCAAAAGCAATGTTAATAGAAAGTAAAAAAGATACAGAAGAAATGATAGAAAGTTTAGAAAAAATAATAAATATTTTAAATGAAGATAATATTTATACTAAACAACAAAAGCATTTATTAGCAATAATGATAAACTTAATATTTAGAAATAAAATAAAAAATGATAAAATAACAGATAATTTAATAAGAAAAATAAATAAAGAGGAGGAAAAAGAAATGTTAGCAATATTAGATACAATAGCTGAAGAAAATGAAAGAATATTACAACAAGGAATAAGAAAAGGAAAAATTGAGGGAATAAAAGAGACAACAATTAATAATGCAAAAAAGATGAAAAAAGCAAACATAGATATTAAATTAATAATGGAGATAACTGGTTTGAAAAAAGAAGAGATAGAAAGGTTATAAATATTTGAAAAAACAAAAAATACAATTCAAAATATCGTCAAACATTGTAGAGGCACGGTGCTCCGTGCCCGAAAATTAAAAATATAATCTAAAATTCTGTCAAAAGTTGTATGTATCGGTGTCCTTAGGGTAACCCGAAGAAAAAAGATTTCTAAAAGGAGAGATAAAAAATGAAAATTTTATTAATTAATGGTGGACCACACGAAAAAGGTTCAACAAATGTTGCATTAGAAGAGGTAGCCAAAACTTTAAATGAAAATAATATAGAAACAGAAATAATGTGGTTAGGAAACAATCCAATTGGAGGATGCATAGGATGTAACTATTGTTTAAAAAATAATAATAGATGTTTTATGAAAGATAAAGTAAATGAATTTTTAGACAAAGTAGAAGAAACAGACGGATTTGTATTTGGAAGTCCTGTTCATTTTGCTGCTGCAAGCGGAGCATTAACATCATTTTTAGATAGAGTTTTTTATGGAAGAGGAAAAATATTTAAAAACAAGGTAGCTGCCTCAGTAGTAAGCTGTAGAAGAGGAGGTGCAACAGCAGCCTTTGATCAAATAAACAAATATGCACTAATGAGCAATATGTATATAGTAGGAAGTTCATATTGGAACCAAATACATGGAAATAATGCAGAAGAAGCAAAGCAAGATTTAGAAGGATTACAAACTATGAGAAATCTAGCAAAAAATATGGCATACATATTAAAATGCATAAACAATGCAGAAGAAAATGGAATACAAAAACCACAATATGAAGAAAAAATAAAAACAAATTTTATTAGGTAAACAAATATATTTTTTATAAAATGCTTTACAAAAATAAAAAAATAGGTATAATAAAATTAGATTTCTATTTGAAAGTAAATAGAAAGAACCTTGGAAAATAAATATTCCATAAGAAAAAGGGTTTTATTTACTTAAAAAATAGAAAAAATAAAGCAAAAAAAGCGAGTTTGAGAAAATAAGAAAATTAAAGAGGAGGGAACAAATGAAAAAAATTTTGAATAAAATTAAAATAAATGCTGTAGGGGCGGACGCCTCTGTCCGCCCTAAATATTGAACTATACCCCAAAAAGTAGACTTTTAAGTGAAAAAAAGTTATACTAAAAA
>CAJKKA010000069.1 GCA_905200315.1 uncultured Clostridium sp. | reverse complement strand
AATAAGAAGCTATACACTCACTCCAATCACATTCGAAATATTGATTTTTAATTATATTTCAGATTTTATAAATAAAAAAATAACGTCAAACGTTGTAGGGGTCGGCGTCCTTAGGGCGACCCGATAAATAATAAATTAATCTAAAATTAATGATATGTAGCGGCGGTCATTGACCGCCATAATCTTTAAAAAAAAGATAAAAAAATATGGGAGAACGTCTATGTTCACCCATATTAAAATCTATTCTTCAGAATCTAGTAATGCTAGAATTTGAGGATAAATTTTTGTTGCATTATTATTCCAATTATTTACAATTTTTTGAGCTTGCTCGCTTGAACCAGCAAATGTTTTTAGTTCAAATATTGTTTCTCCATTATCAAATACTTTACATTTTATTTTATAATCATTTTCAGAAAGTGGCATATATTCGGCAGAAACAGAAATTTCGTTTTCAATTATGTCCATTTCTTTATCAAAATTGCTATCTACTTTTAATTTCATAATGCCAGGAATCATATCTTTTGTTAATTCTAAAGCCGCTATTCCTTGCTCTGTTATTTCATAGAAATCTAAATCTTCTTTTTTATAAGAAATTACGTATTTAGTATTTAATAAATCTAATAAAAATTGTTGAAAATAAAAATAATTCATATCTGTAACAGATAAAACCAACTTTAAAAATTCTTCGTTTGTTAAAGGTTTATTTGCTTTATATAAAATGTATAAAATTAGTACCTTACTTTCTGCAAGTAAAGATTTATCTGATGATAGTTGCATACAATTCGTCTCCCTAAAAAATTTTTTTTTTTTATTATATCACACTATTGTACAATTTTCTACATTTTGTGTTATAATAAAAAATGTAAAAAATAAAAATATTTATTCACATAATTATAATGAAATTTATTCAATTCCTCGGCGGCATTACGTATTAAAAGAAATTGTAAAATTGTAACAAACGAGCCTCTCGCTGCTCTTGCTACGCAAGCCATCGCTTCCTCATTTGTTACAATAAAACAATTTCTAATAACACTCCAATTGCATTCGTCATTTCATAAATTTATTATAATTATGTTAAAAAAATTAATGTCAAACGTTGTAGGGGTCGGCGTCCTTAGGGCGACCCGATAAATAATAAATTAATCTAAAATTCATGAATGTAGGGGCGGACGCCTCTGTCCGCCCGCAATTATAATAGAATAATACTTAGGGCGAACATAAATAAAAAAATGTTTAATTTAAAATTAACACAAATGGAGAAAAATATGAATTTATATGAAATTTTAGAAGTTAGTGAAAATGCTTCTATGGAAACAATAAACAAAATATATAAAATACAAGCAAAAAAATACCATCCAGATTTGCAAACAAATGAAAAAGATAAATTAAAAGCAGAAGAAAAGATGAAGCAAATTAATGATGCATATAGTGTACTGTCGGATGAGCAAAAACGTAAAGAATATAATCAAAAGTTAGAGCAAGAAAGAGAGTTAAAAAGAAGACAAGAGGAACAAGAAATAATTAATAATGTTGCTAAAAATTATTCTGAAACACAAAGAATGAAACAAAATAATAATATTGTAAATAATAATTCTAATGTTCAAAATAATACAAATTATTATAAAGGAAACACTCAAAGAAATAATCAAAAAGCATATACAGAAAAAGATTATATTAGAGATTATAATAGAAAACTTAAGAAGTTTAGAATGCAATTAATAGGAAGAAATGTTAAAGAAAATTTAAAGGCTCTAGCAATAATGACTTTAATAATTTTAATTATATGGTTTTTTCCACCAACACATAAGTTAATTATTAATTTATATGAGGAAAATATAGTATTACAAACATTGGTAGATATTATTAAAAAAATATTTATATCAATAAAACAATCAATTTTTGGATAAAAAAAGAAAAATTGTTAAAAATTTTATAAGGAGGAATTATTATGATAGAAAAAAGAAAAGTAGTTTTAGTAGGTACAGGTTTTGTAGGAATGAGTTTTGCATACTCATTATTAAATCAAGGAGGAGTAAATGAACTTGTTTTAATAGATGTATTAAAAGAAAAAGCAGAAGGAGAAGCAATGGATTTATCTCATGGTGTACCATATGCACCAGCAAAGATGAAAATTAAAGCAGGAGATTACGATGAATGTAAAGATGCAGATATTGTAGTTATAACAGCTGGAATTAATCAAAAACCAAATCAAACAAGATTAGAATTGGTTCAAACAAATGCAAAAATAATTAAAGAAATTACTGAAAATGTTGTAAAAAGTGGATTCAATGGAATATTTGTTATAGCAAGTAATCCAGTAGATATTATGACATATGTTGTAGCAAAAGTTTCAGGATTTCCTAAAGAAAGAGTTATTGGTTCAGGAACAGCCTTAGATACAGCAAGAGTTAGATATTTAATTGGTGAATATTTAGGAGTATCAAGCAAAAATATCCATGCATATATAATGGGAGAACATGGAGATTCTTCATTTGTAAGCTGGGAAAATGCTTATGTAGGTTGTAAAAAAATGAAAGATATAATGAAAGATAATAATCATCCAATGTCAGACTTAGCAGAAATTCATAAAGATGTAGTAAATGCTGCGTATGAAATAATAGAAAAGAAAAAAGCAACATATTATGGAATAGGTGTTGCACTTACAAAAATAGTAAAAGCAATATTAAACGATGAAAATGAAATTATGACTTTATCTAGTTATCAAAGAGGAGAATACAATCAAGAAGGACTATATATAGGAGTTCCAACAATTATAGGAGCAAATGGTGTAAAAGAAATATTAGAATTAAAATTAACAGATGAAGATCAAGCAAAATTTGATAATAGCTGTAATATTTTAAGGGATATTATAAAAGAAATAGAGAAGTTACTATAAAGTGTTGAAAAATAACATTACCTTATGATAAAATAATTAAATATTAGGTTCTATAAAATCTCTACCTAAAATATATTAATAATAATAAAAATATATTTTAAGGGGAGATTTTTATGGAATATGCGAAAGATGAAATTTTTGAAGTTGAATTTAAAGAAAAAAGGACAAGCAATAAGTTTCTAAAAATAATTATTGTGTTAACAATTATTTTTAGTATAGTAAATTGCATTTGTATTTATGATTTTTATAAGTTATTGTGTAAGTTATAAATTAATTGGAGGAAAAAATGAAAATAGCAAGTGAATGGAAAGATTATGAAATATTAGATATGGCAAATGGAGAAAAATTAGAAAGATGGGGAAATGTAACACTTGTAAGACCAGATCCACAAATTATTTGGAAGCAAAAAAGTTTTCCAAATAACTGGAAACAAATAAATGCTGTTTATAATAGAAGTAAAACAGGTGGAGGAAGCTGGAATTACAAAAAACAAATGCCAAAAGCATGGCAAATTAAATATAAAAATTTAACATTTAATATAAAACCAATGGGGTTTAAACATACAGGACTATTTCCAGAACAAGCTGTTAATTGGGATTGGATGATAAATAAAATAGAAAATGAAAAGAAACACAAAAAAGAAATAAAAGTTTTAAACTTATTTGCATACACAGGAGGAGCAACAGTAGCCTGTCTTTCTGCAGGAGCTTCAGTATGTCATGTAGATAGTTCAAAAGGAATGGTTTCTTGGGCAAAAGAAAATGTTATATCTTCTAAACTAGCAAATAGAAAAGTTAGATATATAATAGATGACGTGTTAAAATTTGTGCAAAGAGAAATACGTAGAGGTAATAAATACGATGCAATAATAATGGACCCACCATCATATGGAAGAGGAGCCAAAGGAGAAGTATGGCAATTTGAAAATAATATTTATGACTTAGTAGAATTATGCACACAAGTGCTATCAGATGATCCACTATTCTTTTTAATAAATTCATACACAACAGGAATATCAGCAAAAGTACTAGAAAATATGCTACGACTAGAAATAAAGAAAAAAGGAACACTATCATCAGGAGAAATAGGATTACCAATGAAAAATTCCGAAATAGTATTACCATGCGGAATTTATGCCCGTTGGGAAAAATAAAATTTTTATAAGATTAATGTCAAACATTGTAGGGGCGGACGCCTTAAGTCCGCCCGCAAAAAGAGATTTGTAATATAATTATAAAAATTAATGTCAGATGTTGTAGGGGTCGGCGTCCTTAGGGCGACCCGATTAAAGTATAATATTTATTATATATAAAAAGAAGGAATAAAAAATGAACAATTTAAAAATAATATATGAAGACAACCACATAATAGTAGTAGAAAAAATACCAAACATACCATCACAGGGAGATAAAACAGGCGATATAGATATGTTAGAAATAATAAAAAAATATATAAAAGAAAAATACAATAAACCTGGAAATGTATATTTAGGGCTAGTACATAGGTTAGATAGGCCTGTAGGTGGAGTTATGGTATTTGCAAAAACATCTAAGGCAGCATCAAGATTAAGTGAAGAAGTTCGTAGTAGACAACTAAAAAAGGAATATTTAGTAGTTGTAGACGGAAAATTTGAAAAAAATAAAGATACCTTAGAAGATTACTTGTTAAAAAATCAACAAAAAAATATTAGCAAAGTTGTAAAAGAAGGAACGAAAAATTCAAAGATTGCTAAGATAGATTATGAAACATTAAAATATAATAGTGAAATAGATTTATCAGTATTAAAAGTATTATTACATACAGGAAGACACCATCAAATAAGAGTGCAATTATCTAGCCGAGGACATAGCATATATGGAGACCAAAAATATGGAACTAGAGGTAGAGGTAAACAAATTGCACTGTGGGCATATAAGCTAACAATAATTCATCCAATTACCAAAAAAGAGATGACATTTACATCAATACCGGAATTAAATAAAACTTGGAAAATATTAGAAGGTATAAATTTATAAAAGTGCCAAAAACATATACGAAACAATTTTTTATAGTTTTCGTATATGTTTTTTTGTGTTTCATATAACAATTGAAAAAATTATAAAAACAATAATTATAATTAAGACAGCTTAAGAAAAGCAGAGGAAAAATATATGATAGATAAAATTTGTGAAACTATAACAAAAAAAATCTCAAAAGAAAATCCAGATTTTGACGAAGCAAGGTTAGAAGTAATTAATTATGGATTACAACTAATAATAGGTGAAATTCCAAAAATGTTTTTAGCAATAGCACTAGCATTTATACTAGGAGTTGGAAAATACACATTAATTACACTTGTATGCTTAATACCATATAGAGGTTTTACAGGAGGATTTCATTTAAAAACACATATTGGTTGCTTTATATGTACCACAGCAATGTATTGCATTCCAGGAGTATTTGCAAAATATATACCAATAACAGGAAATTACAAATATATATCTGTATCATTATTATTTGTGTTTGCAATTATAATGATAAGCATATATGCACCAGCAGATACAATAAATTTACCAATACTTACTAAAAAAGAAAGAAAAACTAAAAAAATACTTTCATATATAACAATGGCAATTTCATTAAGCATAGCATTAGTTATTAATAATACTTTAATTTCAAGTATTTTAATATATACAATTTTATTACAAACAATTAATATAACAAAACCTGCCTATAAAATAAGCAGATGTGAATATGGTTACTCTAAGCTAAAGGCAGAAAATAATTTAGTATAATAAAGATTATAAAGCCGGCAATTAATCTTTTTATAGAAAATAATAAAAGGGGAGGAGAATGGATATGTTAAAATTAGTTGCTAAAATAGCTGAAAAATATGCTAGAAATACTAATACAGCAAGTTGGGTATTTTCAATATTACATCAACCAAAATGTCCAGCTCAATTAATAAAAAAAGACTAGTATATAAGAAATGAAGATGCTTTAAAAGCATCTTCTCTAACTTTTATAAATTTCTAATTGTTGTTTGAAATATGTATTATCCTTACTTGTAAATAAATTTAAGTTTGTATTTTTAAGTAATATTTGGCGAACTTCCCATAATCCAAGTCCAGTATTACCTTCTTTTGTTGAATAACCTTTTTCAAATATTTTTTCTGTGTCTATATCTTTTTCTTTATATGTATTTTCTACAATTAATAGTTGGCGTTTACATCTATTATCTTTTCTTATTGTTACTTTAATATGTTTTTCTTCACATTCTTGTGTTGCTTGTATTGCATTATCTAAAAGTATTCCTAGTATTCTACAAAATTCATATATTTTCATATCTATAGAAGTTAAATCCATAAAAATATCTAAGTCAAATTCAATTCCTTTTTCAGTTGCTAAATAATATTTAGAAGCAAGTAAACTGTAAATTGCAGGATTATTGATTGCTTCTGGATTTAAACCTGTTAAATTATTTACTTCTTGGCAATCTTTTAAGAGTTGAGAATAATATTTTTCAAGTCCATCAATATCTTTTGCTTGTATATAACCACCAAGTGCTTGAATTATATTATTAAAATCATGCCTAAAAGCTCTAATTTTATCATTTAAACTTGTTAAAGTTTTATTCATTAGCTTTGTTTCTTCTAAATTTTGTCTAGCGATATTTAATTTTGAAGTATTAATTAAACTATATAAACTAATACTAAAATATGCTATTAAACATGTAATACTAATAATTAGTATATATAATGGTAGAACATGTAAATAATATGCACTAATATACATTTGTAAAGCAATGGAAATTGTACCTAAAATAGCAGTTAGTGTTAATAAAGCTTTTTGATGATTTGTTTTTATATTTAAAGCTCCAATATTAATATTAAATTTCTTTAAAATTAGAAAAGTAAAATACATAAAAGTATATTCAATAGTTGAAAACAAAATTCTATATATAGGTATACTTAAAATATCAGTATTAGTCACATGAAGACAAAAATTAAAAAATTTGTATAAAATACTGTCAATCATAGCACATATTAGCATAGGAAATAATTCACTAAAGATAGCTTTTAATATACTTGTTTTAAAAAATATAATTATTAAAATTGGACAAATAATTATATTAATAAATGTGCCATAAGGATCAGGTATTAAAGATCTTGATAAAATTGTTAATAAAGAAAATAATACAACATATAAAATACTACTTACTTTATTTTCTATTTTTAAATTAAAAAAGGTTGTAAATAGAAGCATAAAAATATATACTTCGATAAAACAAAATGGGATTCCAGTTAAATTAACTAATCCTTCACTTTCAGTTGTTAATGCTGTCCAAATAGTTTGTAAAATTTGCATGTGTAAAAACCTCCATAAAATTATTTTTGTATTTTGGTCCAATATAACAATTACTGTTAGAAGCAAATGAAATAGTATTGCTATCAGACTCAATGTTAACAATATTTTGAGTGTTAACTATGTAAGATTTATGACATCTTACAAAATTTTTAGGCAAAGTATCTTGGATTTTGGAAAAGGATGAATAAACTTCATACGTTTGTTTATGTGTGTGATAAATAACTTTCATTCCATCTTTTTGAATATAATCTATTTCGTTTTGAGCAACTAAAACTTTACTGTTTCCAATAGTAATAAAGTTAGTTTCAGTATCATTAGAAATATCATCGAAAATTCGATTAATTGTATCTTCTAATCGTTCGGGAGTAACAGGTTTTGGGAGATAGTCAAAAGTTTTTAATTTATATGCAATTAAAGCATATTCTAAATGACCAGTAGAAAAAATTAAATACATATCTTTATTTTTTTCACGAATTTTTTTTGCTAGTTCTAAGCCAGAACATTCAGATTTGAAATCGATATCTAAAATAAGAACATCTAAATTATTAGAATTAGTATATTCAATTAATTCTTTAGATGAATTAGAAGATAATACAACCTCAGCACATAAATGGTTTTTTAGAAATATATTTTCTAACATTTTTGTCAATCTATTTAAAATAATTATGTTATCATCGCATACTGCAAATTTTAACATAAGCTTTAAAGAGTATGTAAGAAACAAATTACAGCTCATGTCAAAATCGTCTATTGAAGTTG
>CAJKKA010000068.1 GCA_905200315.1 uncultured Clostridium sp. | reverse complement strand
GTTTTAAACAGATATGTAGCAGTAAAAGTTTTAAGAGATGAATTTACAACAGATGAAGAATTTATAAAAAGATTTGCAGCAGAAGCTCAATCTGCAGCGAGCTTAACACATCCAAATATTGTTTCTATATATGATGTAGGTCACGAAGATAATTTATATTATATTGTAATGGAATTAATAAAAGGGAAAACTTTAAAACAAATAATTAATGAAGATGGAAAACTACCTTGGAAATGGTCTTTAAATATAGTTTCTCAAATAGCTTCTGCATTAGAAACAGCACACAGAAATAAAATAATACATAGAGATATAAAACCACACAACATAATAATTACCGAAGATGGTATAGCAAAAGTAACAGATTTTGGAATAGCAAAAGTTGTTTCGAATTCAACAATTACAGCCTTTGGAGCAACAATTGGTTCAGTGCATTACTTTTCACCAGAACATGCTAAAGGTGGATACACAGATGAAAAATCTGATATATACTCATTAGGTGTTGTTATGTACGAAATGCTTACAGGGCAAGTTCCTTTTGATGCAGATACAGCAGTTTCAGTTGCATTAAAACATATGCAAGAAGACCCAATAGAACCAATGGAATTAAATCCAGATATACCAAGAGCAGTAAACGATATAATAATGAAAGCAATGCAAAAAGATACAGGTCTTAGATACCAATCTGCAACAGAAATGTTAAACGATATAAATATGGCACTAAAACGTCCAGATGGAGATTTCGTTAGTTTAAGAACTGCAAGTGCAAATTTTGAAACTCAAAGATTTCAACCACTAGAAGATGAAGAAATAAGAACAAAAAGAAATAATAAAAAAGATGAAAATAAATTAAAACAGTTTATAGGTAACCATAAGGCTTTATCGCTTTTTATTGGAGCAATATTATTATTTGCAATAGCATTCGGTGGAACAGCATTAGTATCAAAATTAGTAATAAATAAAGAAGTAGATTTACCTAATTTCGTTGGAATGACAAAAGAAAATGCGCAAGCACAAGCAGATAAAATAAAAATTAAATTAGAGTTTGAAGAAGAATATTCATCAGATGTAGAGGAAGGAAAAATTATTTCACAAAATCCTGAATATAAAGAAAATTATAAAATAAAAGAAAAAAGTACTGTAAGTTTAAAAATTAGTAAAGGAACAGAATTAGTAAAAGTTCCAAAAGTTACAGGAATGGAAAAAGAAGAAGCAATAAAAACATTAGAAGATTTAGGATTAAAAGTTGAAATAAAAGAAGAAACAAGTAAAAAAGTTGAAGAAGGTTATGTAATAAACCAAGACATAGCAGAAAATAAAGAAATAAATGTAGGAGATACAGTAACAATAACAGTAAGTACAGGAACAGGAATAACACAAGTTTCAGTTCCAAGTGTTACAGGTAAAACAGAAAATGAAGCAAGAACAGCTTTAGAAAGTGCAAAACTAAAAGTAACAGCAAACTATGAAGAAGATAGTTCAAAAACAGAAGGAATAGTACTAAAACAAAATGTTGAATCTGGTAAAAAAGTTGATGAAGGAACAACAGTTACAATAACAGTAAATAAAGCAGAATCAAAATCTGGAACAGTAACAGTAAATGTTAAAAGCATAACAGGTGGATATGATTCATCAGATACAGATTTAACAGATACAGACAAAAAAGCAAAAATAGATATAAAAGTAGATGGAACAAGTGTATATACACAATCAAATGTAGATAAAAACTCAACAGCAATATCAACAAGCTTTTCAGGAAAAGGAAAAGTACAAATAGTTGTAAATATACAAGATGGAAATGGAGCAAGCTACACAAGAACAACGGAATTAGACTTAAGCAAACAAACAACATACACAGCACAATAAAAAATATAATTTTTAGTTAAACCTCTTGAAAATTATGTATACTTAAGCTATAATTAATGTTAGTTACATGTTGGAATATATATCATTTAAGGAGGAAACAATGAGAATTACAATCGAAGGCAAAGAAATCAAAGAAAGCATAGTTGGAAAATTTTTAGCACGGCATTTAAGAAGATTTTCAGTTATATTAAGTACTGGAAAAGTAATAGATATTTGCCACTATAGAAGTAAACGTTCCATTTGTTCATCTTATAAGGGTGAATTAAGCACGGCGGAAAAAAGGGAATACAATGAGATTATAGGTATTTTAGAAAAATAAGATTTCTTTTGTTTTAAAAAAGGAAAAGGTTTAACTACAATTGTAGTAAACCTTTTCTGCTTTATTATAGAAAATTTATTGGGCGGACGCCTCTGTACGCCTAAATAAAAAATTATATATAATATAAACCTTATATAAATAAAATCAAATATGTTGTAAGGAACAATCCCTATGTCAACATATAAAATTAAAGGAGAAAAATGAAACAAGGAATAATAATAGAAAATATTTCAAATATTTTTAAAATAATATGCGAAAACGAGTTATATATATGTGATGCAAGAGGAAAATTAAAAAAAGAAGATATAAAGCCAGTTGTAGGAGATAAGGTTAATTTTGAAATAACAAAACTAGAAGAAAAAACAGGTGTTATAGAAGAAATTTTACCAAGAGAAAACTACATAAAAAGGCCCAAAATTGCAAATATTAATCAAATGGTATTAGTTATATCTAGCAAAATGCCAAAACCAGATTTATTAATGCTAGATAAACAACTTTCATTTGCAGAATATATGAATATAAAACCTGTAATTGTTATAAATAAAATAGATTTATCAAAAGAAATAGCAGAAGAAATAAAAGAACAATATAAATTTACAAATTATGAAATAATAGAAACAAACGCAAAAGAAAACATAGGTATACACGAACTAAGGAATGTTTTAAAAAACAAAATAAGCGTATTTTCAGGCAATTCAGGGGTAGGCAAATCTACATTGCTAAATGATTTATTTGAAGATAATTTAACTTTAGAAGGAAAAATAAGTTCAAAAAATAAAAGAGGCAAGAATACAACAACAACGGTTAAATTATATGAATTAGAAGAAAATACATTTATTGCAGATTCACCAGGATTTTCTACCTTTGATATATATGAAATAGAAACCACTAACTTAGCAGAGTATTTCGTAGAATTTAAAGAGCATATAAAGAATTGTGAATTTGTAGGGTGTACACACATAAAAGAAGAAAAATGTGGAATAAAACAAGCGTTAAAAGAAAATAAAATATCTCAAAATCGTTATGAAAGATATATAAAAATATATGAAGAATTAAAAGATAGGGAGGAACACAAATGGTAGAAATATCAACGTCAATTTTAAATGTAGATTCAGAAAAAAGTATGAAAATTTTTTACGATTTAGAAACAGCACATACAGATTATTTTCATATAGATGTTATGGATGGAAAATTTGTAGAAGCAGATACAACAGCTAAAATGGAAAAATACTCAGAATACTTAAATCATATAACATTAATACCATTAGATGTGCATTTAATGGTAGAAAATGTAAGAGAATATGTAGATAAATTCTTAGTATTTAAACCAAATACAATAACATTTCAAATAGAAGCATTAAAAACAAAGCAAGAAGTAATAGATACAATAAAATATATACAATCTAATAATTGTAAAACAGGAATAGCAATAAAACCAAATACAAAAATAGAAGAAATAACAGAATATTTATCATACTTACATCAAGTAATAATAATGACAGTAGAGCCAGGAAAAGGCGGACAAGAGCTAATAGAAAGCACCATAGATAAAATAGCAAAATTGAAAAAGTATATAGAAGAAAATAATATAGATATAGACATAGAAGCAGATGGTGGAATAAATACAGATAATGTAGAGAAGGTAAAACAAGCCGGAGCAAATATAATTGTAGCAGGAACAGCCATTATAGATTCAGAAGATTTTAAACAAACAATTAATGAATTAAAAAATAATGTAAAATAAAATTATGTCAGAAGATGTAGGGGGCGACGCCTCTGTCGAACCGCAAAAAAACCACAAAATTTAATTTTGTGGTTTTTTATTTTCTATTTTTCTGATTTATTTTTTTTATCTTTTTTATCTTTTTTTTCAAAGTTTATATTTTTAAAGAACATATTCATAAGTATTATTCCAAATCCTAAAATAATAATTAAGAATTTTATTAAAGAAACATAAGGTATAATACCTATTATATAAACTAACAATGAAACTATAGCAACACATAGTGCTTTTAACCAAGCATTAGAAATTTTTATTTTTTCAGAAATTATATTAGCAATTGATATAGCAAATACTGAACCTGAAATTGCAAGTAATAATCCATATAATACTAATAATGCAATAGAAACTGGAGCTCCTACAATACTAATTAATAATAAGAAGCTTACAACTGGTATAAGTATTAATGAAAGTATACCAATACCAAATGCAGGTAAAAATTTCTTAGATGCAATTTTTGTACATTTTTCAATTGAGCTTTTGCTAAATAATAAAGCTAATCCATAAATTACTAATGTAAATACAACAGCTGTAGCAGCATTTGCTAAGTAATCTGTAACCTTTTCTTTAGTTTCTTGTTTTGCTATTTGAGTAAATGTTGTTTCACCTTGTACAGCTCCATCTGGAATTTGAATTTCTTTTGTACTACTATATTTTAAATTTCCATAAATATCTGCTTTAGAATCATCTTTTTCTAAATTCAAACTAGCTACATTACATTCTACATTTCTACCTATAATACCAAGTATAGTTAATGAATTACCATAACATTTTAGGTCTCTGTAAACTCCATAGTTAGTTGGAATTTCTATTGTGTTGCAGCAAGCATATAAGTCAGATGCAACAGCTTTAAAGTTAACCTCATTAGCACATAAGTAAACAGAAGATTCTATATATGCATCTGTAAAAGTAGCTTTGTTGGCTAAAATAAATAAGTTACCAGCAACTTGTCCTGTTACAGTTACGTTATTTGCCATAATATAAACGTTACCATTAACTAATTTGTCCATAGTAACATCTTCTCCTGATAAATATAAATCTCCTTCATGAACGTCTTGAGAATTTGTTTTTGATGAGTTTTGTGCTTCTCCAGAGTTTTCTTCTGTAATTACAGCAGCTCCGTTTTCATCTGTTGTAGATGTTGTATCTACTGAATTTGTTTCATTAGAAGTTTCGTTTGTTGTAGTTGTTGTTTCAGCTGGTGTTTGTGTTTCATTTGTTGTTTCGTTTTCTGCGAAACTAAGTGTTGAAATTAATGTAATTATTAAAAATAAACTTAATAATACTTTTGTTTTTGCGTTTCTTAACATTTTTTTCCTCCCTTGTAAAAATTTATACAAAAAATATATATCTTTATTGGGATTTTGTCAATGAAAAATACCAATAAAGATATATTTTATGATTTGCAGAATTTTCTTAATGGACATTGCTCACATTTTGGATTTCGGGCAATGCAAATATCTCTTCCAAAGTATATAAATAAATGGTTTACATCTTTTAAAGTTTCTGCAGGAAATTTTTTTATTAAATCAAGCTCGATTTTTGTTGGATCACTTTCTTTGGATAATCCTAATCTATTAGATATACGCTTGCAATGAGTATCTACTGCAACACCTTGTGCATTTCCAAATACTTCTAACATTATAACATTAGCACTTTTTCTACCAATACCTGGAAGAGTAAGTAAATCTTTCATATTAGAAGGAACAACGCCATTAAAGTCATTCAAAACTTTTTTGGCTGTTCCAATAACATTTTTTGCTTTGCTTTTATAAAATCCACAAGGATGAATTATATTTTCCAATTCTGTTATATTAGCATTTGCAAAATCTTCTATAGAAGGATATTTAGCAAATAAAGCTGGAGTTGTTTTATTAACTCTTTCATCTGTGCATTGAGCTGAAAGCATAACTGCAACAACAAGTTCAAAAGGCGTTTTAAAATCTAAGCTACATTTAGCATCTGGATAGGTATGCTTTAATATATTTATAATATCTATATAATCGTTTTTATTCAAAATAATCACCTCAAATTTATTATATAATGTTGCAGAATAATTTGCAATAAATAATTTAGTCACATAATATATTTAAAAATAATATAATATATTAATATGTGTTACTATTTATAAATTGTAACAGTAGGGAGGTAATAAATAGTGTTTAGAGCATTTAAAAAAACAATTGCTGTTTGTTTAATAGGACTAGGTCTTGGAATATTGTTAGTTTTATTACTTCCAATAACAGGTTGGTTAATTACAATTGGATTAGTAATAATAGCCGTAGGTTGTTTATGGCTAGCATGTTAAAAAGGGAGTGATATGTATGACAATAATAGTAAAAAAAGCACCAAAAGCATTGAGAGGTATATTGAAAATGATTTTTGGAATAAAAGATTAAAATACATATGAAAAAATTACAAATTTTAATTTTAGATTTATTTAATTATAAAAAATATTTTACAAGGTGGGTTAGAGGAGACATTGACCCAAGCAACTAAAAAGTATAAAAGAATAGGATTTATGAAATGAATAATTTTTATCATTTCATAAATCCTATTCTTTTTATATAGATTAAGCTCTTTTTACTTTTCCAGAACGTAAACATTTAGCACAAACTGAAATTCTCTTTGGTTGTCCATCTATCATTGCTTTAACTTTTCTTAAGTTTGGTTTCCATGTTCTTGTAGTTCTTTTACTTATATGAGAACGTGTAATACTAAGTTTATTTCCATGAGTTAATGTTTTTTCACATATAGCACATTTTGCCATTTAAAGCACCTCCTAAATTTAAGTAATAAATTGACTGTTTAATAGTTTATCATATAAATTTTAAAAATACAAGACTTTTTTTAAAATTTAGTTTATAATGTAAAAAAAGTATTAATTTTTTGCAATTAAAATAGACACAAAGTAGATGATATACTATAAAAATTATGTAATATATAATGTAACAATAGATAAAAATAGATTAAAAATAAATATTTCTCGGCTCAATGCGTTCGTTATAGCTTCTAATAGAAATTCAAACGAGCCTCTCGCAAAACGCGCCCTCATTTAAATTTAATAAGAAGCTATACACTCACTCCAATCACATTCGAAATATTGATTTTTAATTATTTTTATCTAATATCTAAAATGCATAAAAAAATAAAATTATAAAAGGAGCGTTTATGGAAAATATTTTATCTAAAGAAATAAAATATGTAAAAGGAGTTGGGCCTAATAGAGCAGAACTTTTAAATAAGCTAGGAATATATACATTAGAAGATTTAATTACATATTATCCAAGAACTTATGAAGATAGAAGCAAGCCAGTAAAAATTGCAGAGGTGCAAGATGGTGAAGAAGTTTTAATAGAAGGAATTGCAACAGCCAGAGTTTCTGAAATAAGAACAAGAAATAGAAAAATGACTATTTACAAATTAATAGTAAGAGATGAAACAGGAAACTGTACAATAACATGGTTTAATCAAAGTTATTTAAGAAATATGTTTAAGACAGGTGAAATTTATAAGTTTTTTGGCAAAGTTAAAAGAATTGGAAATAAAGTTGAAATGAATTCACCAGTGTATGATGTAGGTGTTAATACGAAAAATACTGGTAAGATAATTCCTATATATCCATTAACCTATAACTTATCTCAAAATAATATTAGAAAAATTATAGAAAATGGGCTTGAACTTGTAAAGAATAAACTTAAAGAAACTTTGCCAGATTACTTAATAAAAGAATATAAGCTTATGGATATAAATTCTGCAACAAATTCAATTCATTTTCCAAAAGATTTTACAGAGTTTAATATAGCAAGAAAAAGACTTGTGTTTGAGGAATTATTAAGTATGCAACTTGCACTTCTTAGCTTAAAATCTCAATACAAAAAAGAAATTGATGGTATAGCCTTTGAAAAAGAAGTACATATGTCAGATGTTATAAATAAATTGCCATTTAAGCTTACAAAAGCACAATTAAGGGTATTAGAAGAAATAGATGCAGATTTAGAAAAAGTAAAACCTATGAATAGACTTCTTCAAGGTGATGTTGGTTCTGGTAAAACTGCAGTTTCTA
>CAJKKA010000067.1 GCA_905200315.1 uncultured Clostridium sp. | reverse complement strand
AAATCTGCTCGTTTGGTCGCTTACGCGGTATTTCAAAACAAATATATTTGTCATTAAAAAATAGATTAATGTCAAACGTTGTAGGGGGCGGCGTCCCCGACGACCCGTAAAAAAAGCATATAATTAATGTCAAATGTTATAAATTAATAATTAGAAAGGAGAATTAAAAATGAAATGTCAAAATTGTGGTAAAAACAATGCAAATGTAAAATATACACAAATAATAAATGGAGAAAAAAAGGAATTTATTCTATGTGAGGAATGTGCTGAAAAACTTGGAATTAATAACAAAATTCACTTCGATATGAATATGAATTTTGGAAGTATTTTAGGAGATTTCTTCGATGAATATAAATCAAACTATGGATTATTAGGTGATTTTCCAGAATTAGAACCAGAAAGATGTGAAAAATGTGGAATGACATATGAACAGTTCATAAATGAAGGAAAATTTGGATGTGATAATTGTTATAATGTATTTTCAAATAAAATAGATGGTGTGTTAAAAAATATTCAAGGAGCAAATATTCACACAGGAAGAAAAGGTAAAAGAATTGAAAGCAAAATAGTTAAAAAAGATAAAAAGGAAGAAAAGGAAGAAAATAAAACATTAGATTTAAAAGAAAAACTAAATAAGGCAATAAAAGAAGAACGTTATGAAGATGCAGCAAAAATAAGAGATGAAATTAAAAAAGTTGAAAGGAATGATAAATAATGAATTGGTATTTACAAAGTGGAAAAGAATCTGATGTTGTTGTAAGCTCAAGAATAAGACTTGCTAGAAATATAATAGAATATCCTTTTGAAACAAGATGCTCTAAAAAAGAAAATGAAGAAATTGTAGATAAAATAAAAGAAGTTTTACCATCAATAGGATATGGCTTAAAAATATTAAAGCTAAAAGATATGGACGATATAACAAAAATGAGTTTAGTGGAAAAAAGATTAGTTAGTCCAGATTTTGTTATGAACAAAAATGACATAGGAGCAATAGCAATTAATGAAGAAGAAAATATATGTATAATGATTAACGAAGAAGACCATTTAAGACTACAAGTATTTGCACCAGGATTTGAAATTGAAGAACTTTTAAAACTTATGGTAGAAATAGATACTAAATTTGGAAAAGCTTTAAACTATGCATATAATGATAAATACGGATATTTAACAGCTTGCCCAACAAATGTAGGAACGGGAATGAGAGTATCTGTAATGGTACATTTGCCAGCACTTACAAAAACAGGAAATATACAAAAAGTATTGCATATTATAAATAATTTTGGAATGAATATAAGAGGAATATATGGAGAAGGAAGCAAAGCAGCAGGTGATATGTACCAAATATCTAATAAACAAACTCTTGGTGTATCTGAAGAAGAAATTATAAATAATATGAAAATTATAGTAGAAAAAATAATAGAACAAGAACGTTTAGCAAGAAAATATCTAGCAAAACATAGTATAGAGTTAGAAGATAAGGTTTACAGAAGCTTTGGAATCATTAGTAATTGTAAGAAAATATCTTCAGAAGAAGCTAGAGAAATTTTGTCAGATGTAAAGTTGGGAACAGATTTAGGTATAATAAAAGAACTTGATGATTTGAAAGTTAAAAAATTGTATTTATATACTAAACCGGCTAATTTGCAAAAATATTTGGGTGAAGTAAATGATAATTATGAGCGCGATATAAAACGTGCGGAGGTAATTAAAAATATAATTAAAGAAAATTAATAATTCTATGCCAAATATATTGTTTTTTATACCTTGGTGTCGCAATCTTCGGATTAAAAATGGTCATTGACCATTTGGGGACATATTTAATATTTTATAAAATTATTTTCTAGATTTACACATACTAACATGTAAATTTATAAAATGAAGATTGCTCCAAATCGCACTCGCAGAAAACTGCTCGTTTGGTCGCTTACGCGGTATTTCAAAACAAATATATTTGTCACTTTATAAATTTATTATAATTATGTTTTATGCAAATATTATTGTCAAACGATGTAGGGGTCGGCGTCCCCGACGACCCGGTAAAAATAATGAAAAAACTAGAAATTTAAACGTAGGGGGTCGGAGGCCTTGGGCGACCCGAAAAAATAAAATTAAAAGAATATTTTAAATTAGAAAGGAGAAAAGAACATGACTTATAAATTTACAAATAGTGCTCAAAATGCTATTGAATTTGCTAATGAAATTGCAATAGAATTAGGGCATAAATATTTAGGAACAGAACATATTCTATATGGTTTAACAAAAGAGGAAACTGGAATCGCTAAAAAGGTTTTGGAACTTCAGGGTGTTAATAGTGAAAATGTTTTAGAGAAAATTGAAGATTTAATAGGTGAAGATGAAGATAAATTAGATGCAACTTTTGGGTTTACTCCACGTACAAAAAGAGTTATAGAAAATGCTTTTAGAGAAGCTAAAAAGCTTGGTTCAGATTATATAGGAACAGAGCATTTATTACTTGGTTTAATGAGAGAGGGGGATAGTGTTGCAACGAGAATTTTAGTTGAATTAAATGTTGAACCTACAAAGTTATTTAATGAATTAAACAAAGTAATAGAAAATGAAAACGAACAAAATGGAAATACAAATGGAAAATCAAATTATAATAATGGAAGCTATAATTCTACGCCAACTTTAAATCAATTTGGAACAGATTTAACTAAATCAGCAAAAGAAGGAAAGCTAGATCCTGTTATAGGTAGAAGTGAAGAAATTGAAAGGGTTATTCAAATTTTATCAAGAAGAACTAAAAATAATCCATGTTTAATTGGTGAACCAGGTGTTGGTAAAACAGCTGTAGTAGAAGGCTTAGCACAAAAAATAATAGCAGGAGATGTTCCAGATTTATTAAAAAATAAAAGACTTGTATCAATGGATATTTCTGGAATGGTTGCAGGTGCAAAATATAGAGGAGACTTTGAAGAAAGAATAAAGAAGTCTTTAAATGAAGTAAAAAAAGCAGGAGATGTAATTTTATTTATAGATGAAATTCATACAATAGTTGGTGCTGGAGCAGCAGAGGGAGCAATAGATGCAGCTAATATTTTAAAACCATTGCTTGCAAGAGGAGAAATACAATTAATAGGTGCAACAACAATTAATGAATATAGAAAATATATTGAACAAGATAGTGCATTAGAACGTAGATTTAGTCCTGTAGATTTAGCAGAACCTTCAAAAGAAGATACTGTTAACATTTTAAAAGGAATTAGAGATAAATATGAGGCACATCATAACGTTAAAATAACAGATGAAGCTATAAAAGCAGCTGTAGATTTATCTGTAAGATATGTAAATGATAGATTTTTACCAGATAAAGCGATAGACTTAATAGATGAAGCGGCATCTAGAATAAAAATAAAAACATACTCTGAGCCAAAAACAATAAAAGAACTAGAAGAAAAAGTAGAAAAATTAGGTAAGGAAAAAGAAGAATTAGTTCAAGTTCAAAAATTTGAAAAAGCAGCAAAATTAAGAGATGAAATAAAAACATTAAAAGAAGAATTAGAAGAACAAAAAAGTAAATGGCAAAACAAAAAAACAAAATCTATAACAATGCTTACAGAAGAAAATATTGCAGAGGTTATATCTTCTTGGACAGGAATTCCTACTAAAAAAATAACACAAGATGAAAATAAAAAACTAAAAAAATTAGAAGAAGAATTGCATAAAAGAGTTGTAGGACAAGAAGAAGCAGTAGAAGCAGTAAGCAAAGCAATAAGAAGAAGTAGAGTAGGGTTAAAAGACCCTAAAAGACCAATAGGTTCATTCTTATTCTTAGGGCCAACAGGAGTTGGTAAAACAGAACTTTCAAAAGCCTTAGCAGAATGCTTATTTGGAAACGAAGATGCAATGATAAGAATTGATATGAGCGAATTTATGGAAGGCCATTCAACTGCAAAATTAATAGGTGCTCCTCCAGGATATGTAGGATTTGATGAAGGTGGACAATTAACAGAAAAAATAAGAAGAAAACCATATAGTGTAATATTATTTGATGAAATAGAAAAAGCTCATCCAGATGTAATGAATATATTATTACAAATACTAGATGATGGTAGATTAACAGATAGCCAAGGAAGAACAGTAGACTTTAAAAACACAGTAATAATAATGACATCTAACATAGGAGCAAGATTAATAACAGATAAAAAATCACTAGGTTTTTCAGAAAATAAAGAAAATGATAGCAAAGAATATGAAAATACTAAAAAAGAAGTAATGACAGAACTAAAAAAAGAATTTCGTCCAGAATTCTTAAACAGAATAGATGAAACAATAGTATTCCACAAATTAACAGATACTGAAATAGACAAAATAATAGATTTAATGCTAAAAGAAGTAGAAAGAAGAATGAAAGAGCAAGGAATAGAATTAAAAATAGAGAAATCAGTGAAAAAACTAGTCGCAGAAAAAGGAATAGATAAATCATATGGAGCAAGACCACTAAGAAGAGCAATACAAAACATAGTAGAAGATAGTTTAGCAGAATACATTTTAGATGGAAAAATAAAATCAGGAGAAGAAGTTAAAATAGCAGCAAAAGACGGAAAAATAATTGTTAAATAATATAATATTATTCAAATTGTAAAACATATTGTTAAAACATATATTTTACAATTTGAATTTTTTTAATTAGATATATATCAATATAGTTGCAAGTATACATAAAATATGATACAATATGTTACGAAACTCGATAAATTGTTTACAGAAAGGTAGGTAAAAAATGATTAAGTATATTATGCGGAAAACTATTTATAAGGAGTTTGACAAAGAATCACAAGATATGCTTTTACAGTTAAGTTTTAAGCATGACCTAATTGTATATTTTTGCTTTTTGTTTTGGGTGTTAGGTCTAGTCTGTTTATATATTCCAATATTAATAATTAGAATATGTGAAGGAAGAGAGTTTTCTATGAATACTCAAATAGTTCTCATAATTTTTTATTTAATTTGCTTTTTTATTTTTTTTATATTATTTAAAGTATTTGAAAATTCAATAGTAGTATTTTCTTTGTCGTTGGCAGAAAAAATATACTTTTTTGTATGCACAACAAAAGGAAAAGCACTTAGTAAAGAAGACTTAAAAAACATAAAGCGATTAAATGAAAAGTTATATGAAAAAATCGAAAAGCAGATGTGCAGAGGATATTGTTATGCTATCTGTTTTGAGATATGCAAAGCATTAAAAAAAGGTTATATAGAATTTATTGCTGCAAAGCATATTTCTACGCATGATGAAGATGAAAAAGCTTTTACCATGCATGTATTATACATAAATAATGGTTGGGCTTTTGACACATTTAGTGGAAGACAATTTCCAATTGAGCAATTGCACGAAATATATAAAGCTAAAGTATATAAAATTTTTAGCTTTGATGAAATTAGTAGTTGCTCTTATGAAGAATTTAAAGAAGAACAGGAACCAAATCTTGCAAAATGGTGCAAAAATAATGACTGTTCTGAGTATTGGAAAGGGAAAACTGATAAAGAGAATACTTAAACATTTCACGACTGATTATATAATTTATAATCAGTCGTGTTTTATATATTATTGAAGATTTAATAAATAAATATTACATAGGATGAACATGAATAATAACACTATCAATTTGTTCAATATTGTTTAAAATGTCTTTTTCTAAACTATCTGCAACAGAGTGGCTTTTAAAAGTACTCATATTGCCATCTATATAAATTGTAAAAACAACTACATATTTATATCCAACTGGAACAGAGTATAAATTTTCGATTTTTATAATTTCATTATAATTTTTTCCAAGATTATAAATTAAATCTGTAGAATTTTTACCTAAAGAAATATCCATTAAAACATTATAACTTTCAATAAAAATTGTAATTCCTGTATAGAAAATCCAAACAGAAATACCAAGTCCTACAATGCCATCTACCCAAAACCAGCCAATTAAAGAAAATAAGATAGAAATAAGAGTAAATGTTGTAACAATGCAATCATTTCTATGGTCTTTCATATTGGATTTCAAAAGAATGTTATTATACCTTTCAGTAACTTTTTTAGCATACATATATAAACAAAATTTAACAATAATTGTTGTAATACAAACTAAAACTAAAATCCAAGAAAATTCTAATTTACTACCAAAAACAAGTGAAGAAATAGCATCAACAAATAATTTTATTGCAACACCTATCATAGATAAGCTAATAAAGAAAGAAGAAATATATTCAGCCTTTCCATGACCAAAATTATGCCCTTCATCTCGTGGCTCACTTGCAATTTTGTTGCCTATAAAAGTCATAGCAGAAGCAAAGATATCTCCAGCACTATTTGCAGCATCTGCTATCATTGCCTGACTTCCACTCATAAGACCGACAAATCCTTTTATAATAAGTAAAAATATATTTCCTAAAATGCCAGCAATACCAACACGTTTAGTCTCTTTATATCTATCCAAAAAATCACCTCAAAATTAAATTCTTCTTATTATAGCATACAGTAAAATAAACTAATATTACAATTATATTACAAAAAAGTTGCAATTATATTACAAATATGCTATAATAGAAATGGATTTTACAAAAGAAGGTGATTTTAATGAAAGAATTAATTACACTGATATACGTTTTAATATTTGGAATAATAGCATTAATAGCATATGCAATTATGCAAATAAAATTAATAGGATTAAATGTAAAAGATTTTTGTAGCTTTATAGAAGCAAATGAAATGTTAGATAAATTATATAAAGTTGCAAAAAAATATGAATTAATGAATCAACAAGAACAAGTAGTATTCTTAATGGAAGCAGAAAAAGTTTTTAATGCTTTCGATAAAGTACCGCAAGTAATATGGGAAGAAGAATATGAAAAATATTCAGATGTATTAAATGCATATAAGAATATAAAAGTATATAGATGGGCAAATTAAAAATAGTTTAACATAAAAAACACTATATTGTACTATGGAAAAAGAAACCGATGACGTTTTAAATGTTGTCGGTTTCTAATTTTGTTTGTAAGGCTTTTTTATATCTGTTAATCCTATAATATAGTCAACAGAAGTATTATAGAACTTAGCAAGTTTTATTAAATTATAAATATCAATTGTAATTTCACCAGACTCATATCGAGAATAAGTTTGTTGAGAACAATTAAGTAATTTGGCAATTGTAGTTTGAGTTAAATCTTTATCCTCCCTTAAATCTCTAATTCTTAATTTCATAATTAACTCCTAAAATAACAAAATTATATACAAAATAATTATAAAATATTCGTAAAACGTGTATTGACATTTACGCGTTTTACGTGTAAACTGATTACAAAAATTGACGAAAGAAAAGATATTAACAAATGTATGGGATGATGCCTCTGTTCGTCTGCAAATATGACATAAGAAAATGATAAATTCCATAAAAAAATAAAAACTATTGCCAAAAGAAAATATTTAATGTAAAATATTACCTAATAGTAAAGAACTAAAAATACAGAGCTGATTCAAGAAAAAGGAGAGAAAAAATGGATAAAAACGTAAGAGAAAATATAGAAATATACAAAACATATGCTTTAAATAATAAAAACAAATTAACATCAAACATTCAAATATCCAATATCAAAACTCAAACATCTAACCTCGGATTTCCAACCTCCAATACTGCAATCACATTGGTAGCTTTGGTAATCACCATAATTGTTCTATTAATTCTTGCTGGAATAACCATAAATATGGTAGTAGGAGAAAATGGAATATTTGCCAAAGCAACTAATGCAAAAAATAAAACAGAAGTAGCGCAATACGAGGAAGAATTAAGAATGTGTGTATTAGAATTGCAGGCAGATGAAGCCACAAATGGAACAACATTTAATATGGAAACAATAAAAAATAAATTTGAAGAGAAAGTAAAAAAAACAGAAAATACAGATGATATAGAATTTCCAATAACAAAGAGCGAAACAAGATTAGATGGAATTTATAAAGGTTATGAATTTTATATAGACGAAAAATATGTAGTACATATAGGAGAAAAAACAACAGGAATACGAATACTAACAAATATAGAACCAACAGGCTGGACAAAAGGACCAGTAAAAGTAAATATAACAATAAAAAGCAATAATGGACTAGCAAAAATAAAACCAGAAAACGAAGAAGAAATAGACGTAGGCGGAAAAACAGAATATGTAATAACAAAAGAAAATATAACACAAAATACAACATTCAAATATGAAGTAACAGATAATCAAGGAACTACGACAAACAAAACAATAGA
>CAJKKA010000066.1 GCA_905200315.1 uncultured Clostridium sp. | reverse complement strand
ACATTGCTCATTAATTTACCTCCTATTTTTTCAATAATTTATGTCAATATATCTTAATTGCCGTTCTATATATTGTTTTGTTTAGTATTTTCTATTTATTATATACCCAGCTATTACTTAAATAAACAAATTTTACTAATTTTATATTTTTAATTTCTTATATTGATTATTTACAAAATGAACCCAAAATATGAGATGAAAATCAAATAAAGACTATAGATGATGAACAATTCATCTTCCATAGTCTTTTATTCAAAATTATTTTACTAACTCATCTAATATTTCTTGTATTTCATCTTCACACATACCACATATAGTACCTGCTTCAGTTTCATCTTTTATGTCGTCTAAAGTTTTAGCGCCATTTTCGATTGCTTCTTTGATTGTATTATATGTAATATCTAAACATGTACATACTACTCTATCTTCCATTTTAGTTCTCCTGTTTCAATTAATATTTAGAAAGCTTTCTATTTATATTCTGTCGACATTTTTATTATACCCATTAGATATGTTATGAAACAGATTTTATGTTTTTACCAAATATTACAATTATATTTTTATTATCTTAATATCTATATGTGTTTACAACAGAAAAGCTGTAGCAATTTGCCACAGCTTTTATATTTTAAAATTGTATTTATTTCAATTTTATATCTATGCTTTATTATTACTTTTGCAAACTAAGATTTTTGATTTTACATATTCTTTTACATATTCTCTTCCTAATGAGCTATATTTTTTAGGATCTATTGTATCAGGATTTTTATCTAATACTTCTTTTACACCTTTGCTGAATGCAATTCTTAAATCTGTTGCATAATTAACTTTACAAATACCTCTTTCAATGCATTTCTCAACAGTTTCATCAGGTACACCAGATGTTCCGTGAAGAACTAGTGGTATATCTACAACTTGTCTTATTTCTGATAATCTATCTATGTCTAGCTTAGGTTCACCCTTATAAACACCATGTGCTGTTCCAATTGCTACTGCTAGTGAATCTACTCCTGTCTTTTCAACAAATTGTTTTGCTTCTTCTGGATCTGTATATATACCATCTCCGCCATCTAAATCATCTTCTTTTCCACCAACTTTACCTAACTCAGCTTCTACTGGTATATTTGCGCAATTGCAAACATCTACTACTGATTTAGTTAATTCTATATTTTCCTCAAAACTGCTATGTGAACCATCTATCATAACTGAAGTATATCCAGCTCTAAATGCTTTTATTGCAAGTTCAAAACTATTTCCATGATCAAGATGCATTGCAATCGGAACATTTGCTTTTTCAGCTGCTACTTTTGCATTTGCTAAAAAGAATTCTACATCTGCATATTTTACAGTTGATGGTGTTGTCTGCATTATTACAGGTGAGTTTAATTCCTCTGCTGCTTCAACTACTGCCATAACCATTTCCATATTTTCTACATTGAAAGCTCCTACTGCATAATTGTCTTTTTGAGCATTTATTAACATTTGTTTCGTTGTAACTAAAGCCATTTTATCACCCCTATATCAATTAAGTATTTATTATCTACTTAAAAGTTGTACTATTTCCTTTTTACTTTTACTATTTAATATCTCTTTTACAAATTCATCATCCATTAAATTTTGTGCTAAGTGAGATAAAGTTTTTAGATGCAAGTCATTGTCATCATCACCAGCTGCTATCATAAATATTAAATTTGCTTTATTTCCATCAACTGAGTCAAAATCGAACCCATCTTTTGATATACCTACTGCAACTCTTGGGATTTTAACTGCAGATGTTTTTGCATGAGGTATCGCAATTCCATTTCCAAATCCTGTTGAAGATAACTCTTCTCTTTCTAATATTTCTTTTTTAAATTCGTTTTTATTATTTAAAATTCCATTTTTATCTAGTAATTCTACCATTTCATTTATTACATCTTGTTTTGTTTTAGATTTTAAATTCATGCAAACTGTATTTTCTTTATATAAATCATTTTTTTGAGAATCGTGTTTTATTTCATTTTTTTCTACATCATTTACTACACCTACATCTTGTCCAGCTATTGCTACTTCTACTTTTGGAGTTACTAATACATATAATACTGCCCCAATTGCAGAACCTAATAATATACAAGTAATCCATATTAATGGTTTATTAACTAACCCTAATATTAAAAATCCTCCGTGAGGTGCTGGTACCTCTACTTTCATTATATAAGTTGCTATTGCTGATATTGAAGATCCTGCCATCAATACTGGTATTACTTTCAATGGATTTTTTGCTGCAAATGGTATTGCACCTTCTGTTATATGTGTACAACCTAATACATAATTTATTAAACCTGCTGTTCTATCCTCTTCTGTAAAACGATCTTTTTTAAATGTTGCTGCTAAAGCTATTATAAGTGGTGGTGTTATACAAGCTGCTGATACACCTGCCATAAATAAATAATTTCCTTGCGCTAATAACATAGTTCCTGTTACATATGCTGCTTTATTTACTGGACCACCCATATCAAATGCAGACATACAACCTATTATTAACCCTAGTATTACTGGTGATGATTTTTGCATTCCTTCTAAGAAAGACATCATTGATTCATTAAGCATTGAACATGGTCCACCAAGTAATATCATACCTACACCAACAACTAATACAGTTATTATTGGAACTATAAAGATAGATTTTAATCCTTCAAGTTGTCTTGGAAGATTTCTTAATAAATTAACTACAAACTGAGTGAAGTATCCACCTGCGAAACCACCGATTATACCACCTATAAATCCTGAACCTGTAGCACTTGCTATCATCCCTGCTACAAACCCAGCCAACATACCAGGTCTACCTGCAATTGATTGTGCTATAAACGCCGTTAAAACTGGAACCATTAGGTTCATTGAATATCCACCCACTTCTTTTATTGTTGCAGCTATCACATTATATTGAGGTGAAGTTGGGTCAAATGAGTAAATCCCCCATAAAAATGATATTGCTGTTAGTACACCACCTGCTACAACTAATGGAAGCATATGTGATACCCCATTCATAAGATGTTTGTATATTTGACGGCCAAATGAAACCTTTTCATCTTGATTATAATTTGATATTTTTACATTACCTTTTCTTATTGGAACCTTTTTATCTATACATTTTTGTATTAATTCTTTTGCATGATTTATACCTTCAGTAACAGAAACGTCTATAACTGGTCTTCCATTAAAACGTTCCATATCTACATTTTTATCACATGCAACTATTATTGCATCAGCTTCTTGAATATCCTTTGCTGTAAGTGCATTTTCTACCCCAATTGCTCCATTTGTTTCTACTTTAATTTCACATCCAAGCTCTTTTGCAGCTTCTTTTAAAGCTTTTTCGGCCATAAAAGTATGTGCAATACCTGTTGGACAGCCAGTAACACCTAATATCTTCATATTAACCTACCCTTCTAACTTTAATATTTTTTGTGTATTCTTCTACTTTCTTTAAGTTTCCTATTGCATTGCTTTCTGCAACATTTGCCCCTGTTGCTGATGCTCTTTTCAATGCCTTTTCTATATTATCAGGGTTTTCAAGCCATATACTTAAAAATCCTGCTAATGCTGAATCTCCTGCACATGCTGAACTCATAAGTTTTACCTTTTGCGCTGTAGCAAAGTATATATTTTCTCCATTATAGAAATAAGACCCCTTTTCTCCCATAGTTAAGAAAATATTTTGTGCTCCACTTTTATATAAAAACTCTAGTACTTTTATAACATCTTCTTTATTTGTTATCTCAATTCCAAAGATATCTTTTATTTCTTCATCATTCGGTTTAATTAAAAATGGTTTATATTTTAATAACTCTTTTAGTTTTGGTGAGCTTATATCTATGATTACTTTTGTTTCTTTTTCTTTACATATGTTTAAAATCTTATCATAGTAATCTGGATCAATACCTGGTGGTAAACTTCCATTTATAGTTAAGTATTCTAAATCATTAAGATTTCTTAATACATTTAGCATTTCTTCTTGTTTATCAGAATCTACAAATGATCCAGAATTAACAAATTTAAATTCACCTTCACCGTCATTTAGAAATATATTTATTCTTGTAATTTCATCCTCTATCATAGTTGGGATGATATTTATGCCTTTCTTTTTTGTTTCTTTTATTATATAGTCTCCTGAAAATCCTCCAAAAAAACCCATCACTGTTGAATCTAATCCAAAATATTTTAGTACGAAACTTACGTTTAATCCCTTTCCATTTGCCGAATATACTGTATCAAAAGTTCTGTTTACTTCTTTCCTTTTGATTCCCATTGTTGAAATATTCATATCTATAGCGGGGTTTGTTGTTAATGTATAAATCATTTTGATACCTCCCTTTGATATAAATAATTCTACACAAAAAAATAATGAAAATCTTTTCAAAAATAGAAAACCATTTTCACTATTTTCATAAATTGATATATTAACTTTTATTCTATTTTATTAATATCCCAATGTTTTTTATTTTAAATTTTTTATGAAAATCTAAAACAAAAATTTTCATAAATTTTCATTTTTAATAATTAACAATATTTTTATTTATTTTTTATTTATATAGTTATTTTCAGATTCTAATACCATATAATCAATTATTACTCTAGATATTATGTAAAGTGGTAAGCGTGAACTAACTTCAAATTCTTTTATTGCAATATGTGAATGTTTATATGCAATCAATGATAAATCTGTATATTGTAGTATTGATGCTATATTATTACAACAACATGTAACTACACATGCCCCACTTTCTTGTGCATTTTTAGCGGATTTAACCAATTCTTCTGTTTCTCCATTTAATGAAAATATAAATGCCATTTCATTTTTTTTCATTCCTTTAGTTTTTATTTTCATAATATTAGGATCCTTCAATGATACTACATTACAATTTAAAAGCTGCAGTTTTAAAGTAAATTCATCGGCAACATATTCAGTAAGCCCTCTTGACAAAACATATATTCTAGATGATTTTTTAATATTTTCAATTATTTTTAATACATTTGTTAAAGATATATTTTCAATCGAACTTCTCGCCTCAATTAATGACTTATTTATTATTTCCCCAATATTATGCACATTATTATTTTCATTTTTTGATGTCAATTTGTATCTAAGTTCATTAAATCCATTTATTCCACATTTCCTAATAGCCCTTGATACTGTTGCTGGCGATGAAAATGTTTCAAATGCTATATCTACAATTGATAAATCCTGTAATATTTTTTGATTATTATTTATAAATTTTACAATCTCATACTCAGTTTTTGTTAATTTTTTTATAATATTTTCGTTTAAATTGATAATCATATCCTCACCCTATCATTATTTTATAATATATAACAGTATATAATATATTTTATTACTTTGAAACAATTATAAAAATCTTTATTTTTAAATCCTTAAAGATACGTTTTTTGAATTACTGAGCCAAGTTCTAAAAACATATATACAGAATTTATACTCATACACAATCTATAAATAAATATAATTTACTATATGTTAAAAAAGGTATCTTTAATCTAAAGACTAAAGATACCTTTTTTCTAACACTATATCTATTCCTATTATGTAATACTATTTTATCTCATCTTTATAATGTCTCTTAACTGTTTCCAAAATTATTTCAACAGCTTCATCAATTGTTATCTTGCTAGTATTTATGCACAGGTCGAAATCTCTCGCATCTGCCCATTTCATATTTGTGTAGAAATTATAAAAAGAAGTTCTTTCCTTGTCTATTTTCTTAACAGTTTTTGCGCTCTTCTTTTCTTCGATACCATGATTTTCAACTGCTCTTTCTCTTCTTGTTTCAAAATCTGCATGTATAAATACATCTATTGAGTCGAATTTATCTCTTAGTGCATAATTTGCTGCCCTACCAACGAATATGCATGATTGTTTTTGTGCTAAATCTTGAATTATATTAAATTGTTTTAAGAATAATTGGTGACCTAATGGTAATGATGACATTGTTTGATCATATGAGAAGTAACTCAATGATTTTATTGGTTTTTCATCGTATTTTTCAAAAAACTCTTGGCAATAACCACTTTCTTTGGCTGCTATTGTAAGTAATTCTTTGTCATAGCAAGGTATTCCTAGCGCTTTGGATAATTTTCTTCCGATTTCTCCTCCGCCGCTACCATATTCTCTACTTATTGTTATGATTAAATTTTTTTTCATAGTTAATACCCCTTTCTATAACTATCTATACTTTAATTATAGCAGAATTTCATTTCCAAAATAATGCAGATTTAAAAATTATTTATGTATACATTATAAAGAGTGATTTATTCTAAAAAACTTTCAATATATAAAAATCATCATAACAATATTTTATAAATATTTCTTTCTCAATTTATCAACAGAGCCATTGCATCCATTTCCAACTGCAACAAACTTCCACTCTGAGCCGTTTTTGACTAAATCGGCAAAATGGAAAGCATCACATCCAGCCCCATTTTCAGCAAGTACATATTTGCATATTTCTTTTCCTGTATCTCTGTTTACAACTCTTATGTATGCATCTTTTACGTCTGAAAAAGTCTTTTTCCCAAGACCGAAAAATTTAAATATATTTGCATATAGAGCGATTTTTTGCACCCTTGAATCTAACTTGTCCAAATCTATGTATATAACCTCGTTGTCCCCTGCTCCACCACCGACTAAATCATCTCCACTTAGTCTAACTGATTTATTTTTACTTTCTTTTATTCCAAAGTATACTGTTTCGATATGTTTGTCGTTTGAATCTAATAAATATGCAATTGTGTCTAAATCCATTCTAGTTATCCATCCTAAACCTACATCTAGATGTTTTAGTCCAACTTCTTTTTTTGTTAAATCAATAGTTTGTCCCTTGCTCAAATTAATCATAATACCCCTCCTAGCTTTTACTTGTAAATTAAATTTTTTTGTTACTTTTAAACTACATTTTTCATATTAATATTCTTTTAAATTACTTATTAATTATATTGTGTCATAGTTTTTTGTTTTATGAAACAAAAATTTCCTAAAATAGAGTATTTTACCCTAATGCAACTGATAGTTGCGCAGTAGTTGGTAGAAGTAACTAGATATTTTTGATATATTTATATTAGAAAAAGGAAAGGAGATATTTACAAATGGCATTAGGGGTACAATTTATAATTAGTGTAGTATTATACATTATTATTTTGGCAATTTTTTTAGGATTGCTTATACTTATCGTTCGCTGTCTTTTAAAATACTTAAAATCAACAGATGTTAGACACGAAAAAGCGATAATCAGAAAATCTTTGGGTGAGGTATTAAAAGAAAATAGAATAAGATGTAAAATGACACAAGAATTCGTATCAGAATCAATCGGTGTAAGCAGACAAGCTGTTTCGAAATGGGAAAATGGTGCCTCTGACCCAAGCACTTCAAATTTATTGGCACTTGCAAAATTGTATGGAATTTCTGCTGAAGATTTACTTAAAGAAGTTGAATAAAATATCTTTATATTAAAACTGAATATATAGATTAAAAGAGTATATCCCTAGCTACTTTGGCTGGAGATATACTCTTTTTAAGATTTTGCTATTTATAAACCATAATATATTCTTCAAAACCTGAATCTTCGTTAATCTCTTCCGATAAAATTTCAAATCCCTTTTTAATATAAAAACCAACTGATTTTTGATTTTGTTTATATACAGCTAATTTTAAATTATCAAATTTAGCATTTGCATACTCTATTAACTTTGAGCCAATCCCCTTTCCTTGCTCATTCAGTGATACAAATAATGCCCCTATAAAGTCGTCGTTTAATATGCTTATAAAACCTTTAATTTCTTCACCCTCTTCATAAACATAAGTTTTCGACTGTGGTATGTATATATCTTTTACTGCATTGTAATTGTCTTGCCAGTATTTTTCTGGCATGAAGTCGTGTGCTTTTATTGTGCTTTCAAGCCAGATTTCCATAACTTTATCTATATCTTTTTGTTTTAAATCTCTAATCATACTTGCTCCTTAATTGATATTTTTACTTATATTATATCAGAACCTACCCCTTATACTTTCCAATGAATTTTTTATATTTATAATTATAGAAAAATTTACTTATTTTGTTTAAAATACTAATTTTCAGTAAAGAATTAGATATACCTAAAGAGGTGCTATCCAAATAGAAAAATATTAGTTATAATAAATTAAAAATGACAACACCATGATAATTCGTATGTTTGAGTATGGATTTAGAAAAGGAAAAGAAAATGCTGATTATGGTGGGGAT
>CAJKKA010000065.1 GCA_905200315.1 uncultured Clostridium sp. | reverse complement strand
AAAGAAGCCTAAGGGTGGGGGCGAAAATCAAGTCCACTTATTGGGGCATAGCTCATATAATATAAAAACATTTGACAAACACAAATTAGATGTTGTAGAAAACAATCCAATATCAAATTTCCAACGTCTAACCTCAAATTCTGCCATAACATTGGTAGCCTTGGTTATAACAATAATCGTACTTTTAATTCTTGCAGGTGTAACACTAAGCATGGTAATGGGAGAAAATGGAATATTTGGAAAAGCAAATAATGCAAGTGAGCAAACAAAAATAGCAAATGCAAAAGAGATAATAAAAACAGCAGTATTAGAAAATGAGGTATATAAAAATACAGGAGATGCAAATGCAAAGAGTGATACTGGTTTACTAGATCCAGTAAAAGAAAAACTTCAACAAGAAGGATACACAATAAATGATGATAATACAATAACAATAGGAAAAGAAACAATAAATATACCAGATGAAATAGCAAGTGCATCAACAGGAGGAAATGGAAGTTCTGGTGGAAACGTAACAATAGCAGATGGAGATAATACACAAGGAACAGAGCCTAAAACAATAAATGGAAAACCAGCAACATACAGTAACCCAATAATACCGGCAGGATTTAAAGCAGTAGATAATTCAATAGATAATACAATAGATAGTAATGCAAATTGGACAAATGGAGAAGGATATAAATATGGATTGGTAATAGAAGATAAAGAAGGAAACCAATTTGTATGGATAGCAGTAGATGGAACAAATGTAGTATTAAATAGATATCAATTTCAAGATAGTTTAAATTACAATAGTGAAAGTTATAACAAATATACTGAAACAAAAGATAGTGCATGGGCACAAAAAGTTGAAAAATATGGAGGATATTATATAGGAAGATATGAAACAAAATATGAAAATAGTAAATGTGTAGTAAAAAAAGGAAAAGTTCCAACGGTAAATGTTACAAGAGATACAGCACAAGGATATGCAAAAAAAATGAAAAACGATTATGGATATGAAGTAACAACAGATTTATTAAATAGTTATATGTGGGATACCGCTCTAAAATATATAGATTATTATACAAATAGCAGGTTTTCAACAACAAGGGGGTTAGGAAATGCTGGAAATAAAAATAGTGGAGTTGTAGCAAGTGGCTCATACAGTAATGATATAAAATGTAATATAGCAGATATGAGTGGAAATGTAATAGAATGGACAACAGAGTATTATAGTTCGAGTTATCCGTGCGTTCGTCGCGGTGGTACTTGCCTTTATAGCGACCCAGCGTGTAGGCGTGCTTACAATGCTACTAGCGGTAGCGGTAGTGATTTAGGATTCCGTTGTGCACTTTATTGGTAGCACTGAGTCCTGCATAATAATAAATCAACCATTGAAAAATAATAAAAAAAGGTATAAAATACAATACAGAAAAGGAGCTGATTATATGTTAAAAGAAAAATTAATGGAAGATTTAAAACAATCTATGAAAGATAAAAATGTTGTAAGAAAGAATGTTGTACAAATGGTAAGAGCAGCAATATTACAATTTGAAAAGGATAATGGGATAGAAGTAGAAGATAACAAAATTTTAGATATAATAGCTAAAGAAGTAAAAAAGAGAAAAGATTCTTTAGCAGATTTTGAAAAAGCCAAAAGAGAAGATTTAATAAATCAAGCAAAAGAAGAAATAACAATATTAGAGGAATATTTACCAAAACAACTTACAAAAGAAGAATTAACAGAAAAAGTAAAAGAAATAATAGAAAAAACCGGAGCCACATCAATGAAAGATATGGGAAAAGTTATGAAGGCGTGTAAGGAAGAAATAGGTGCTTCAGCAGATGGAAAAGCAATAAACGAAGTGGTTAAAGAAATATTAGCATAAAAAATAAAATTGACAAAGATAGATCTTTGCCAATTTTTATATGAAGATAAAAAATGTAGGAGAAATGAAAAAATGACAAGAACAAAATTATCAGAAAGAGTACTTCCAACATATATAAAAGGTGAAGAAATATTTAATATGGTTTCACATATAGTTGGAGGAGTATTAGGTATTGTAGCAATTGTACTATGCAGTGTATTTGCGGCAATAAGACATAATCCGTATGGAGTTGTAAGTGGAGTAATATTTGGAATTTCTATGGTAATACTTTATACATTTTCAAGTATTTATCATGGAATGAAACCAAACACAAAAAGGAAAAAAATATTTCAAATATTTGACCATTGTGCAATATTTTTATTAATAGCAGGGTCCTATACTCCATTTGCATTATGTACTTTAAGAGAATATAATACTGCCCTTGGGTGGTGGATTTTTGGAATAATATGGGCAGCGGCAATACTTGGAATAACTTTAAATGCTATAGATTTAAAAAAATATAAAGTATTTTCTATGATATGTTATTTAGTAATGGGCTGGTGCATAATAATAAAAATTAACATATTACCCAAATTACTTGGAACAACAGGTTTTGTTTTATTAGTTACAGGAGGCATAATATATACAATAGGAGCTATATTATATGGTTTAGGAAGAAAACATAAATATATACATTCAATATTTCATTTATTCATATTTTTTGCAAATTTATTACACTTTTTATGTATTTTATTATATGTAATATAATTTTTTTATTAAATGTCAATTTTATATTGACATTTTTTTTATTTAATCATACAATATAAATGTGAACATATGAATAAGTATTCATATAATAAAAGATTGGAGAATATATATGGAAGTAGAAGAAAATCAAGAACAAAACATTATAAGATTAGATACAGTAAATAAAGTTAAAGAAAATATGTTAGAAGAAGAAAAAATATTCGATTTAGCCGAACTATTCAAAGTATTTGCAGATTCTACTAGAATGAAAATTATTTGTGCACTTGAAGAAAAAGAACTTTGTGTAGGAGAAATAGCCTATATAACAAATTCAACACAAAGTGCAATATCACATCAGCTTAGAGTTTTGAAACAAGCAAAACTTGTAAAATACAGAAAAGATGGAAAAGTGGTTTATTATAGCTTAGACGATGACCACGTAATAGAAATTGTAAAGAAAGGTCGTGAACATATTGAAGAAGTATAGATATGATGTTATTGATTTAGACTGTGCAAATTGTGCTAAAAAAATTGAAGATAAAATAGCAAAAACAGAAGGTTATAAAAATGTTATATTAAATTATTCCACATTAAAATTATCTTTTGAAACAGATAAAGAAAATCCTTTAAAAGAAATAAGAGAAATAGTTCAAAAAATGGAGCCAGATACTCAAATTGTAGAAGAAAAAAAGGAAAATACTAAAACAGAAAATGAAAGCAAAAAAATTAATATGGAAATAATTAGATTAATTATAGGAATTTATATTGCAGCTATAGGTTCTATGGGAGTATTTTCAAATGAATTAATAAATACCTTATGTATAATTGCAGGATATGTAATTTTATTATTTAAAACAGCAAAAAAAGCATTGAAATTGTTATGGAAAAACCATAGTTTAGATGAAAGTGCTCTAATTACTATCTCATGTATAGGTGCATATTTAATAGGAAAACAAAGTGAAGGTTTAATGGTTATTGCATTATATGAAATAGGAGAAATACTAGAAGATAAAGCTGTTAATAAAAGTAGAAAATCTATAAAAGAATTAATGAATATAAAACCAGAATATGCAAATTTAAAAGAAAAAAATGAAACTAAAAAGGTATCACCTGAAAATGTAAAAATAGGAGATATAATTGTTGTAAAAAACGGAGAAAAAATACCTTTAGATGGTATTGTAACAAAAGGAAATAGTTCATTAAATACAGCAGCTCTAACAGGAGAATCTAAATTACAAAATGTAAAAGTTGGAGATAAAGTTTTATCTGGAAGCATAAATGTAGAAGGATTAATAGAAGTAAAAGTCACAGAAAAATACGAAAATTCAACAGTTAGCAAAGTTTTACAATTAGTAGAAACTGCAACAGATAGAAAAGCAAAAACAGAAAACTTTGTATCAAAAGCAGCAAAGATATATACACCAATAGTTATAGGTCTTGCAATTATAGTTGCAGTATTTATGCCATTGGTAATAAAAAGTGTAAGTTATAGTGAAAGTATTTACAAAGCTCTAGTATTCTTAGTAATTTCTTGCCCATGTTCAATTGCTATATCTGTTCCACTAAGTTATTTTTCTGGAATAGGTAAATCATCTAAAGAAGGAATTTTAGTAAAAGGAAGCGATTACTTAGATGGAATAAAAAATATAAAAGAAATAGTTTTTGATAAAACAGGAACAATTACAACAGGAAAATTTGAAGTTGTAGAAGTTAAAACTTATGGAGAATTAAGCGAGGAAGAAGTTTATAAATATTTTGCATATGGAGAAAAATTCTCAAATCATCCAATTGCAAAATCTATTTTAGAATATAAAAAAATAGATATAGATGAAAGTAAAGTGAAAAAATTAAAAGAAATATCAGGAAAAGGGATTTCATATGAAGTTGAAGGAAAAACAATAAAAATAGGAAATAAAGAATTAGTAGAAGAAAAAACAAATAGAGAAGATAATGGAACAGCTCTATATTTATCAGTAGATGGAAAAGTAGAGGGTGCAATAATATTAAAAGACAAAATTAAAGATAATATGAAAAATACATTTGAGAAATTCAAAAAATTAGGAATTAAAACAAGAATGTTTACAGGAGACAGAAAAGAAGTAGCCAAAGAAGTTGCAAATGAAGTAGGAATAGATGAATATAAAGCAGAAATGTTACCACAAGACAAATTTAATGAATTAGAAAAAGTAATAGAAAGCAATAAAGATGAAAACTACAAAGTAGCATTTGTAGGAGATGGAATAAATGATAGTCCAGTAATAGCAAGAGCAGACATAGGAATATCTATGGGAGGAGTAGGTGCAAGCAGTGCAATAGAAGCCTCAGATGTTGTAATAATGACAGATGAGATAGAAAAAATAATAACAGGAATACGTATTTCTAAAAAAACAAATAGAATAATAAAAGAAAACCTAGTATTTTCAATAGGAATAAAAATATTAGTATTGCTACTTACAATACTTGGAATATCAGATATGTGGGAAGCAGTATTTGCAGATGTAGGAGTAACATTAATAACAATTTTTAATACACTTAGAATTTTAAAATAAATTTGTAGGGGCGACCATTGGTCGCCCTTTTATAAATAAAAGTTAATATTTTTCAAAATAACAATCCGTATAAAAACTATATAAAATTACTATTTTTTAAATTATTATCAATTGACAAAAAGCATACATATAGAATAAAATTAACTTGTATTAATAAATTTTAGGAGGAAAAATTATGGGATTAATTAAAGCAACTATAGGTGCTGTTGGAAGCACTTTACATGATCAATGGAAAGAAGCAATTAGATGTGATGAAATGGGTAATGATATTTTAATGAAAAAAGTTACTACCAAAAATGGAGTTATTTCAAATGGAAGTGCAATTATAGTAGGACCAGGACAATGTGCTATTATTTTTGATAATGGTAGAGTTATAGATGCAACAGCAGAAGAAGGATACTATAAATTTGATACATCTTCTACACCTTCTTTATTTGAAGGTGAATTTAAAGGAATGTTCAAAGAAATGTGGCAAAGATTTACATTTAATGGAGCATCTGCAAAACAACAAGCAGTATTTTTCTTTAATATTAAAGAAATTATAAATAACAAATTTGGTACACCAGCACCAGTAATGTATGACGATTGGTCTCATGCAATACCAAATCAAATGACAGGTGAAACTCTTCCTTTATCTGTTTTTATAAAATGTTTTGGGACATATACATTTAAAATTACAAATCCTGCAACATTTATGAATGAAATAGCAGGAATGAGTGATGAATATAGAAAAGATGAATTGTTAGAACAAATGAGAAGCGAAGTTATGGATTCGTTTGAAAAAGTATTAAATCAATTAGGATGTGTAAATAAAATACCAGTTCGTTCACTTCCAAGCCAAAAAGATAAGGTAAAAGAAATAATGGCAGAAGGTAATTACGATGAAGCAATACAAAAAAGAGGAATTTCTATAATAGAATTTAATATTGAATCTGTTTCACTAGATGAAGAATCACAAGAAAAAATTAATAATTATGAATTAAGTTCAAACGCATATATGCAACAAGGAACAATGGTTGGAGCATATGCTCAATCTATGAAAGATGCTGCAAATAATCCAAATGGAGCAACAAATGGTTTTATAGGAGTAGGAATGGCAAATATGGCATCTGGAGGAATGATGGGAGGAGCTACAACATCTCCATGGCAAAATGCTACACCAGCACAAAAAAATTCTAATAATACAACAACAACTGCAGAAGCATGGGAATGCCCAAATTGTAAAAAACAAGTAAATGGCAATTTTTGCCCAGATTGCGGAACCAAAAGACCAGAAAAAGCATTTTGTCCAAATTGTGGTAAAAAAGTAGATAAAAACACAAAATTTTGCCCAGACTGTGGAACAAAATTAAATTAAAATAGAAAGGAAATAATCAATCAATAAATTAATATTTTTATGTAATTGATTAATAGTAAGTTATGAAAACAACTGTAGATAACAAATGTCTAAGCTGTGGAGCAAACATAAAATTTGACCCATCATTGCAAAAGTGGAAATGTGAATATTGTGGAATGTCTTATAACATTGAGGATTTTGAAAAACAACAAGCAAAAGAAGGTAATGAAAACTTAGATATAAATATAGATGAATACACATGCCCTAACTGCGGAGCAACAGTTGTAACAGATGAAAATACTGTTGCTACACATTGTGTATATTGTGGAAATACAGCAATAATGAAAAATAGATTACAAGGTGAATTTAAACCAGATAAATTAATTCCATTTGCAACAAAAAAAGAAGACGCAATAAATGAATTTCAAAAAAATGTAAAGAAAAGATGGTTTTCACCACCAGATTTTCATAATGAGGAAAATATTGAAAAAATAACAGGAGTATATATTCCGTTTTGGCTATACGATGGAAAAACAACAGGAGATATAACAGCAACTGCAGAGAGAATAAGAAGCTGGTCATCAGGAAGTTACAGATATACAGAAACTTCCACATATAATTGCGTAAGAAGCGGAGAATTAGAAATTACAGATTTGCCAGTAGATGGTTCTACCAAATTTGAAGATGAAATAATGGATTCAATAGAGCCATATAACTACAGTAAATTTGTGCCTTTTAATAGATCATATTTATCAGGCTTTTTAGCAGAAAAGTATGATTTAACTCAAGATGAAGTGTATGATAGAGCGAAAACAAGAATGGAAAATACCACAGTAAATGAGCTAAAGAAAACAATAACTGGATATAATACAGTTTCTATAAATAGTAGCAATGTTAATATTCAAAAAGGAAAAGTAGAATATGCTCTTTTGCCAGTGTGGATGTTAAATATAAAATATAAAGAGAAAATGTACACATTCGCCATGAATGGTCAAACAAGGCAAGTTGTAGGAAAAGTGCCAGTATGTATAAGTAAGGTAATAAAAAAAGGAATATTATTCTTTGGAATAGGCTTTGCTTTAGCGTTTTTATATAATATTATAAGGGGAATGATGTAAATGAATAAAAAAATAAAGATAGTTTTAGGTTTAGCAATTTCTTTAGTAATTATAATGTTTTCAAATTCATATGCTACGAGTACATATTATAGTGATGAAGCAACATATACAAACGACTCTAGCACATATAATAGCAATACATATACTACAAATTCACAAAAGGCTAAAGCAAATACACCAGTGGTAGATGCAACAAAAAAGATATACGATTATGCAAATTTAATAACAAAAGATGAAGAAGAGGCTTTATATAATAAAGTTCAAGAATTTATAAATAAATACGATATGGATATGGCAATAGTAACAATAAATTCAAATCCAAAATCATCATCTATGGCATATGCGGATGACTTTTATGATTATAATAATTTTGGAAAAGGAACAAACAAAACTGGACTACTATTTTTAATAGATATGCAAAATAGAAATATGTGGATTTCAACAACAGGTGATGCAATAAACATATATACAGATAGTAGAATAAATACAATTTTGGACTATACATATGATAAAATATCAAATGAAGATTATAATGGGTGTGCAGAGCAATTTATAGATAAAGCAAGTTACTTTGCAAACAAAGGACTAACAGGAGGAAGCAAAGTAGTAACAGTTCCTAAAATGATATGTAACTCATTAATATTTGCTGGACTAGTAACAATAGTTTTTATATGTATAGGTCTTGCAACACATAGGAGCTTTTGCAATTTCCAAAAGCATAATCTCCGATCTCTGTCACACCGTCTGGAAT
>CAJKKA010000064.1 GCA_905200315.1 uncultured Clostridium sp. | reverse complement strand
TGCGGTAGTTTTAAAAGGAGAAACTACTCCTGCAGGAGAAAGTGCACGAAATAGAGATACAATAAATTTATTTGAATATGGATATAATAATTATAATTTACAAACAATAAAGAAAAAGGGCGAAACTATTACTTCCGTAAATATAAAAGATTCGGAGGGTAATACAAAACAATTAAAAGTTAAACTAGAAAATGATATTTCTGTTGTAAATAAAGATGATGATAAAAATCAAAAAGACGTAAAACCTGAAATAAATGTAAATGTAGGAAATATACCTATAAAAAAAGATGAGGTAGTGGGAACAGCTACATATAAAGTAAATGGCGAAGAATATAAGGCAAATTTATTGGCAGCAGAAACAATAGAAGAAGACACAACCACAGAAAATAATAAAAACATTTTAATATTTACAATTATAAAAATTATAATTTCGATAATACTGTTAGTAATAATAATAAAAATGTTTGCAAAGGTTAAGATTAATAAAAGAAATAAACAAAGATATAAAAGAATAAATAAAAAACAACATAATTATTCAAGAAGAGGTAAGCACTCAATATAAAATAAACTAAAATAAAACATATAAAACAATATGTTTTATTTTTTTATAAATATTGAAAATTTATATTCTTTTATATATAATAGTAAAAACGAATGATAAAGGAGAAATATACAAATGAAATGCAAAAAATTTATACCAATAGAAAAAGAGTTAAAAGAAGGAACTATTGTTGAAGGAAGAGTTAAGTCTATTCAACCATATGGAACCTTTGTTGAACTGGAAAATGGAATTGTAGGCTTATTACATATTGAAGATACATCTGTTGCAAGAATAAAAACACCTGCAGAGCGCTTTAAAATTGGACAAAACATTAAAGTTGTGGTAAAATCTATAGATAGAGAGCAAAATCGAGTATTTTTTTCATATAAAGAATTACTTGGAACTTGGGAAGAAAATGCATCTTTATTTGAAAAAGGTACTAGAGTTACAGGAATTGCTAGAGAAGTAGAAAAAAATCATAATGGTATATTTGTAGAGCTAAAGCCAAATTTGGTTGGAATGGCAGAATATAAAGAAAACATAGAATATGGACAAAATGTAGAGGTTTATATAAAAAATATTATACCAGAAAAAAAGAAAATAAAATTAATTATAGTTTAGGAGGCACATAGCACATGGTTGAAGATAATGAAATAAAAGCTGAAATTTCACCTTTTGCAATAAGAGAAGGAGAAATAAAAACATTTGATGGAAAAGATGGATATGTTTCAATGAATCAAATAATTCATAAAATAAACATAGGACATATATCAGATATCCATTTTAAAATTTTAGATTTAGTTAATGAATTTGAATTTATAACCTCAAGACAATTATTTCAATTATTAGAATTAAAAGGAGCAGCACCAGCATCTCAAGACAAATTAAATAATAAATTAGAACAATTAGTAAAATCTAAAATTTTAACAAGATATTATTTCAATTCACCAGAAGGAAAGGGAATTTATAGAGTATATTGTTTAGAAAAAATGGGAAAATACTTATTAAATTCTAAAGAGGTTGAATGTAAATGGCAACCAACAGATAATACAAAACCAGTTGCAATGATAAAGAAAAGACTTGCAGGAAACCAAACAATAATAGCATATTTAAGAAAGGTAAAGGCTTTTGATGAATACACAGTAAAACCTGCAATTACTGCAAAAACTTTAGGAAAAACATTTAAGGCAACAGGAGGAAGTATAAAGTTAACAAAAAATAAAAAATCTATATATTTCTTATTTGAAGCAGTTAGAAGAGAAGAAGATTGGGAGAAAAAATTAGAAGATAAAATGAAATTGTATAAAGATTTCTACGATAATTTTATTCCAATGGATTCAGGATTTTTAACTATGCCACAATTAATTTTTATTTGTGAAGACGAAAGACATACAGCAGAAGTATTTAAAGTAATTGTTACAAAAGGATTAGAAATAGATAAGATAAACTTATATTTTACAACAGACTTACGTCAAAATAAAGAAACATTAAAAGATACATTACTTGAATTTAAATTAGATGAAAAAACGAATAAATATAAAGTTCAAAATGTAGAATTAAAATTATTAGATGAATAAATATAAAAAAGTAGGCACGCGTAGCTTTAAGCACGTGCCTACAAAAAAATAACGAAAGAAAAGGAGATATAAAGCATATGAGAAAAAATGCTAAAAGCATTGGGAATGTATGTATAGATAACTGTAATTTAGAAAACATCAATAAAATAAAGGAAAGAGACATTTATATAAATGCCTCAAATTGTTGTACAAAGAAAACAAAAATTAAGAAAAACGGGTTGTCGAGGACGCCAACCCCTACAATACAAATACAAGAATATTTAAAAATTAAAGAATGTTATACAAATAAATGTAATTCTAATATATATAGAATAAAAAAATCAAACAATGTAGGGGCGGACGCCTCTGTACGCCCGCAAAAAGAGAAAAATAATATTAAAATATTCGGTAAAATAAAATCAAATGTTCTAATCTCCAACATCAAACCTTCAACCTCAAATTCTGCCATTACTTTAATTGCTCTAATAATAACAATAATTGTTCTATTAATATTAGCAGGTGTAACCTTAAATATGATAATGGGAGAAAATGGAATAATTGGAAAAGCTAATCAAGCAAAAGAAAAGACAAATGATTCAAATATAGATGAAAAAGTAAAGTTATCTATATTAGCTTCAAGAGACAATAATGGAAATTTAGATTTTGAAATATTAAGAAATGAGTTAGTAGCTAATGGGATTAATCTAGAAGAGAATTCATACGAGATAGAAGAGGAAAAAGTTATACTAACAATTGAAGATAAGAAGTATGAAATTAACAAAGATGGAAAATGCAATATAAGCTCAGTAGAACCAATTACATTTATATCAGGATATTTTACAAGTGAAAATATTTATACATGCAAAGATATATCAAAGGCTAAGGAAGTTTTATTTGATGGAAATATTAAAAATGAAGGATATGGAGGAGTTTTATTAATAAGTGAATTTAAACATAATATAATTTTTTCGGCTAATAAAAGAATAAAAATAGAAGCTTATAGTGATGTATATAGCGATAGTGGTGGAAGTTCGAGTGAAAAAGCATTAAAAATAAGTAAATATAATAAATCAACTAAAAAATTTGATGATTATAAAAATGTGACAACTAAAACAAGAGAATGGTATAAAATAGATACTTTTGAACCTGGAGAATATAAAATAGAACCAGTTAATGTATATTTAAGATTTGACGAATGGAAAATAACTCAATAAAAAAGAGATTTTTTAAAAATCTCTTTTTTATTCTTCCTTTTTATTTCTTTTAAAATTCACTACAATTGCATCTTCATTATCAAATAAATAACTTGAATCGGTTGTATTCATTTGAATTGGATCAATTTCATCTGTTCTATCTACATCGCTAAAATCTATGTTTTTAAAGTCGAATTTTTTGCTTTTATTAACACGAGGATCATCTGTAACGGAATTTTCTACACCATTTGTAAATTTAGTAAAGTTATAAGTTTTTCCTTTATGAGGTTCTTTATATTTTGATTCTAAGAAATTTAGTTTTCCTTCACCAATTGCATATTTTCCATTAACAGTTTTTGTTTCATATGCACAGTTTTTAAAAGTCATAGCACGAATTTTGTCTGGTTGGAAGTTTGCTGTCCAATCCCAAGCAATTCCACTTAATTTATCATCGTATTTTCCTTTTGCTGTGTCATAAGAATTTCCGAATTTCCATTTACGTTTATTTCCAAGTTCTTTAGACCACCATGCAGTATCTTCTGGAGTTCCATCTCCAAAAACAACTTTTGTAGCACAGTTTGAAAGAATTGTTTGTTTATATTTTCCGTTACTATTATAATTTAGTTGGTCTAAGTTTTGTGCTGATATAATAGTTCCTACACGATATTTTCTGTATAAGGTAAATAGCGGTTCAGTAGACTCTCCTATAAAGTCTGGAAATTCATCTATATATAAATAATTTGGAACTCTATTATTTTCATTTCCAGGTCTTCTTAAAACAGAATATTGCATTAATATAATAAAGAATAATCCAAATGCTTTATGAGCTGTTGCTCCTAAATCTCCTCTACGTGTACATACAAATGTTATATCTCCATTTGCTAATGCATCGTCAAAATTAATATTATTTGTTCTATTACATAAAATATTTCGAACACCTTGTATTCTTAACAGGTTATCAAGTTGAGTTATAGCGCTATATACATATTTTTCTGTTTCTGGTCTAGCACTTCCGTTATGATAAAAGTTCTTTTTAAAATAGCTAATTAATAGACTATACTTTTGTGATAAAAATTCATCATATTCCATTTTACGACACATATCTTCAACTAAATCAAAGTTTGTAAGCATGTGTAACATGTCTTCTAGGTTTGGTAATTTTCCTTCGTTTAAACGAGGATACATTTCTTTTAGTAAAATAGATAAATTCTCTATAGCTTGGTTGGATACATTTTCTTTAAATGCTTCATCAACATCTTTATGGCTTGTTGCATACATACCTTTTAAAACAGAAGAAATAGCAATAGCTGTTTGAGAAGCATTATCTAAAGCGAATGGATTCATACCAATTGAATTTTTATTTGCAGGATCAATAACGTTGTAATTCATTCCAAAGTTTTCTGCAACATTAATCATATGTGATGTTGTTTCAAAGTCTGGAGACATAGATGAAATACCTATATTTTTATAAATTATTTCTTTTCCATTTTCTCCAATTATTAATTTTTTCATATAAGCTTTATATAATTTTAATTTACTTTCAACAGGTTCTAACATGTTAAGTGAAAAGTTATCATTTAAATAGTTATTATCATATGGGGCTCTTAATATTGCAAGACCAGTTTTTAAAGCTGTAAATCCCATTTCTTTTGATACTTCTCTAAAGAAAAATTTCTTTTCAATGTCTCTTGCAATCATAGGCTCAAATATTAAAGAGGTTTTTCCCATTCCAGAAGCACCTATAACTAACATAGATTCAAAACGTTTATTTTCTGGTATTTTAACGACTTTTCCAGAATGTTTATCTGTACATAATGCAATTTCACAAGTATAAGGTCCTGTGCCTTCAGGTTTTGGAGATAAATTCAAACCACCATAGTCTAAAATAGAATCTCTTAACATTTTACTATCATTAATTTTCATATAAGTAAATTCTATTACACTAAAGAATGTTACTAAAGGCAAGTAAATTGCAATAGCGGTAAATGCTGGTTTTATTAATTCGTATGAAGAAGTTACAATTTCTAAGTAATTAGGAACAGATAAGAATAATAGCCAAAGAAGCTGATTAATCCATTGAGTTACCATAGAAATACCTATAATATATAATGCAGTAACATATAAATATACAAAAGAATATTTTGCTTTATCAGATTTTGCAAAAGATGAAGCTCCAGAAAATAAAAAAGCAAATATTGGACAAGCCATAGCTAAAGTATATTTAATAGGTCCCCAATATGAAACGGAAATACCTGTAAAAAACAAAAATAACATTTCTAACAATCTATCTACTAATAAATAAACCGAAGCAAGTGTTAAAATATAGGTTAAAAATGTATTTCTATCAGTTTTTAAAAATTTTAAAAATTTATCTATATATTTCAAAAGTATACACCACTTTCTATTTAATCTTCTTAACATAAAATTTACGTTATTATTATATTATATAAAGCCTAAAAAATCAAGTGAAATAGGCAAAAAAAGCAGGAATGTCTACATATTAATTTTTATTAGATGTAGGGGTCGGAGTCCTAAGGCGACCAAAAAATTATTTAATAATAAATAATACACATAATTATAATAAAATTTATCCAATTCCTTGGCAACATTACGTATTAAAAGAAATAACAAATATGTCAAAAAAACTTCTATTATTTAATAATGCATAATAAACATTTATAAAGTTAATAAAAGGGGTTTTTATTTTGAAAAATAAAGTAAAGAAGAATTCTTTTATTGGAGGCATTTTTGTTTTAATGTTTTCACAAGGAATTGTGAAAATTTTAGGATTAATTTATACACTTTATTTAGTTAATAGAGAGGGGTTTGGCGACAGTGGAAATGCTATATATGCTAGTGGCTATCAAATTTATGCAATGCTATTAACTCTTTCTTCAATAGGAGTACCAAATGCAATATCAAAGTTAATTTCCGAAAAGGTTGCAGTGGGAGATTTTAAAGAAAGTCATAGAATATTTAAGATTGCATTAGCAACATTTTCAATAATAGGGTTAATAGGAACGTTGACTTTATGTTTAGGAGCAACATATATTTCACAAAAATTATTACAAATTCCAGAAGCAAAAATAACATTAATAACATTATCACCTTCTATATTTTTTGTTTCTGTTGCATCTGTTTTAAAAGGATATTTTAATGGAATGGAAATAATGAAAGTAACTGCTAAATCTCAAGTTATAGAACAAGTTGGCAAAACTTTTTTTACAATATTAATTGTAGAAATAATTGCTAATATATCTAAAAACTCAACTAAATGTATGGCAGCAGGTGCTACAATAGCAACTAGTTTAGCAACTATATTGGGATTTATATATTTAATGTACTATTATTACATTTGCAGAAAAAATTTTGCAAATATAATTCGAAATAGCAAATACATAAAAAAAGAAAGAATCGTAAAAATAATAAAAAATATATTAAAAGTTTCAATACCAATTTCATTAAGTGCTATAATGGCATCTCTTACAAAAAATATTGATTCGGTTACAGTAGTGAGATTTTTAAAAAATTATATGAGTATTTCAGATGCAAAATTACAATATGGAATTTTATCTGGAAAAATAGAAACTTTAATAGCTTTACCGCTATCATTAAATATAGCATTTTCTACAGCTTTAGTACCTGCAATTTCGTCTGCAAAGGCAAAAGGAAACAATGAAGAAATAAAAAATAAGATATCATTTTCCTTTTTAATAGGAATGTTAATTGGATTGCCATGTACAATAGGAATGAATATATATGCAAAACAAATTTTAGATTTATTATTTCCTAATGCAAATCAAGGAATAGAAATTCTAAAGATTAGTTCTTTTTCCATAATATTTGCAATAATTTCGCAAACAATAAGTGGTGCTATGCAAGGACTTGGAAAAGTTTATGAACCAGCAAAAGCATATGGAATAGGTATTTTAATAAAATTTATGTGTAATATAATTTTATTAAATAATCCTAAAATAGGAATAAAAGGAGCAGCAATAGGAAATGTTATATGTAACTTTACAGCATTTTTAATTTTATATATTGATTTAAGAATAAAAACAAAAATCAAAATAGAAATAAATAAATGTATAATAAAACCTATAATAGCTACTATAATTATGGGAAGTGTATCATATGCAAGCTTTAGTTATATTCAAAGATTTTTTAATAATAAAGTATCAATATTAATTATAATAGTTTTTTCAATAATAATATATGTTATAAATATAGGGATTTTAAGAATATTTACAATTAACGATTTAGAAAAAATTAATATAATTAAAAGTAAAAAATAGTATAGATAGTAAAGAAAATGGATATCATAAAATATATAAAAAACTTGTAGAAGTAGGGATTATACGAATTTTTAAGCAAAAAAATAAAAAAAAAGAAGGATTTTATCACAAATTGGCGAATATCTTGTATAGTAGGCTATTTGAGGCACTACATAACAAAATTTAGGAGGTAATTTAAATGAACAAAGCTGATTTAATAGCAGCTATCGCTGCTAAAACAGGAGAAACAAAGAAAAATGCTGAAGCATCAGTTAATGCATTAGTTGATGTAATAACAGAAGCATTAGTAAAAGGAGACAAAGTTCAATTAGTCGGATTTGGTTCTTTTGAAGTAAGAAAGAGAGCTGCTAGAAAAGGTAGAAACCCACAAACTAAAGAAGAAATAAAAATACCTGCATCAAAAGCTCCAGTATTCAAAGCTGGTAAAGCATTAAAAGATTTAGTAAATAAAAAATAGAATTTATAAATATATATAAATATGAATTCATATTAAGAGTGTAGAAATATCTACATTCTTTTTTTATATTATAGGAAATTCCTGTTTTTGATGTAGGGGTCGGCGTCCCCGACGACCCAGGTGGCGAAGCCACTTTTTTATACCTTGGTGTCGCAATTTTAGATTAAAAAATTGATTTAAATTGTTGTAGAGGGGTGGACGTCTTAAGTCCGCCCACGTCAGAAAAAACAAATATTTAAATTCTTAAGATATAAAAAAATTATAAAAAAACAAAAAAATTTTAAAATAAGTATTGACAATATAAAAAATATCTTGTATACTAAAACACGTCAAAGGGACACGGTCGCTTAGCTCAGCTGGGAGAGCATCTGCCTTACAAGCAGGGGGTCACAGGTTCGAGC
>CAJKKA010000063.1 GCA_905200315.1 uncultured Clostridium sp. | reverse complement strand
AAATATGTTAAAACAGCTAATAATATAGTAAGTACACTCATTAAAATTTTTCTTATCATGGTAAATCTCCTTCTATTGTAATTTTTACAATATCCCCATTTTTTACACCTTGATCCGAAATCACATTTAATAGTAATCCTTCATTTTTTATTTGACCTTTAAAATATCCTAGTTGCTCATATTTTTCTGATTGTGCTTCTATTTTTACATGTTTATTTGTAGTATTTTGTATAGATGTAACTTGTACATCTTTTGGAATTACATACATAATTTCATTTAATAAATTTGGAATTGCATCTTTTAATGAATATTTTTCTGCTAAAGCTTCATTTACTTTATTTAGCTTATCTATTAATTCTTGATATGATGAAGTTTTTGAATTAACTTTATCGTTATCACTTGAAATTTTAGATATTTGTTGCTTTGTATCTGAGATTAAACTATCTACATCCTCTTCTTTATTTTTCATATTATTTGTTAATATACCAGATAAAATAATGAAGATAATAATAGTTCCTAAAAGTACTCCCGCTATTCTTAATATTATTTTTTCTATTCCGTCTAATTCTCCTGTTAAATCAAAATTAAAATCTAAATTAGGCTTTTTTATTTTTCTTTCTTTTTTCTCTTTGCTTTCTGATTTATTTTTTAATTTTTTCGCTCCACCAACTTGAATATTCATTATTTCGTTTATTTTTTCTGAAAGAGGAACTTTTCTAAAATTCATTCCTTCAATTCCTACACCTAAATAATTAAGTGCTAGCGATATTGCTGAATTCACTTCTATAAAATCTTTTATATTTATACTTTTTAACCCTGTACTTATAAAATATGGTTTTAGAATTTCACATTTTGTACTATTTAAATATTCGCTAAAATATAAATCTATATTAGATATTACAGAAGCAGTTCCTGTTATATATACTTTTTCTATTTCCTGTGGACTATTTTCAACTATATTTTTTACTTTACTTACAATATTATATAAAGTTGGCATTATATCATCTAAATAATCGTTACCATCCATTTGTAATTCTTGACTACCAGATGTATATATTGTTGTATTTTTACATATATCATATGCCTTTTGATATGAATTTTCTTTAATATTAATGTTATCTAATATTTGTTTTGAGCCTTCTTCCAATATTTGAACATTGTATACATTATTATCTATTATAGATGTAACAGTTGTTTTTTCTTCTATGTTAACAATTAGCACATTTTCTTTTAATTTTGTATCTATAAGGTTTGGTATACTTATTGAAATTGGTATTATTGCTCCAACTTTGTTTCCTTCTAGTATTTGCACTTTATTGCTTATTTCGCTTTTGTTAACAGATACATGCACAACCCTTAGTTTTTCTCTATTTTCTATATTAGAAGACATAATATATCTTGTTTCTAATGCATTTTTATTATATTCCTTTTCATCGCAAATACTTTCAAATTCTGTATCTATTGCTTTTGGAATATCTCCTTTATTTAATAAACTAAAAATATCAAAGTAATTATACATTTCATTTGATAAATTAATACTAATTGGTGTTTTATAACTATAAGTTTCAGCAATGATTTGAGAAATTGCCTCACTAATTTTGTCATAAAATTTAACACCATAAGAATCTACTTTAATAAGTTCATGGTCTTTAGAAACTTTTGCATATTTAATTATATTCTTCTCAATATACAAACCTAAACAGCTTGGCATTTTTCTCTCCTTTTCATATGTATATTATTAATTTTTTTGTAATTTATAATACTTGTAATTTTTACATAATAAGCTCATTTTTTCTTTGTATATTATCTTTTTTTTATCTAAAAAAGTCAATATTTTTCTTAATTGTAATAAAAATGTATTATTTTCGTAATGTAAATGTAATATTATTTTTTTATTAATTTTGCTATAAAAAAACCATCCATTTTTTCATTTGGATATAGCTTTTTTACACCTTTTCTCTCAATTTTGTTTTCTATTTTACTTATATTTATGTTATTAATTTCTTCTAAATCAAATATACTATCATTAATAAAATTTTGTATTATTATGTCGTTTTCTGCCTGAATTATACTACATGTTGAATATACTAAAATTCCACCTCTTTTTAAATACTTTGAACATATATTTAAAATTTTTTCTTGAATTTTTGATATTTCTATTATATCTTCGAATTTTCTTTGCCATTTTATATCTGGTTTCCTTTTAATTACTCCTAATCCTAAACATGGTGCATCTATTAAAATTTTATCAAATTTTTCAATATATTCTTCTTTTAAAATTGTTGCATCATTTACTTCTGTTTTTATTATATTTATTCCTAATCTTTTGCTATTTTCCTTTACTTTTTCAAGCCTTTTTTTATGTAAATCCCATGCAATTATATTTCCATTATTATTCATTATTTCAGCAATATAAGTTGTTTTTCCACCTGGTGCACTACAACAATCTAATATATTTTCGCCTTCTTTTGGATTTAATACAAGAGCTGTTAAGCCAGCAGATTCATCTTGCATTGTAAATAAGCCTTGTTTGTATTCTTCTAATTTTGTTATATTTTTTACATTTTTTAAATATAGAAAATCTTCTAAACTCCCTTCTTCAACCTCTATTTTTTTACTCTGTAATTTTTTTATTAATTCACTTTTTGTGGTTTTTAAATTATTAACTCTTATTGTTATTTTTGGTTTTAAATTTGAATTTTCACATATTTCATTTACTTTTTCTGTGTCAAACTCTTTTGCAAGTTCTTTTACAATCCACTGTGGCATTGAATTTGTTTTAGATATTTTTTCTATTTCATCTTTAATTTCAAATAATTCTAAGTAATCTTTTTTTTCTATTTTTCTTAGAATAGCATTCACGAATCCAACAGATTTCACTCCATATTTTTTGCATAAATTCACACTTTCATTTACAGCAGCAGATTTTGGCACTTTATCTAAAAATACAATTTGGTATGCTCCCATTCTTAATATATTTATAACCCATGGTGAAATTTTTTTTATTTTTATTTTAGAATATTTCTGTATTATTGTATCTAGTGTCAATTTCCACGTTGTAACACCATAAAGAAGTTCAGAAATAAAATTTATGTCTTTATTTGAAAGTGCATTTCTATTTTTGTTTAATAATTCGTCTAAAACTATATTAGAATATGCCTCTTCATTATCTATTTTATATAAAGCTTCTAAAGCTAATTTTCTTGGATAATCCATTTTTCTCTCCATTCTTTTATTTTTTATTTACATTATATTTTTTTGCATGAAATACCATTTCAGCCTACAATATTGAATATTTTTTTCATTATTTTGTAATATATTAAAAATTTCATATTTCGGGTCGTCGAGACGCCGACCCCTACAACGTTTGACATTAATTTTTTATATTTAATAACGAATGCTCTTGTAGGGGCGACCATTGGTCGCCTTTTATATTTTTTCTTTATGGCGGTCACTGACCGCCGCTACACATTATTAATTTAATTTATTATTTTATATTTAACATTTTAATTTAAAATTAATAAAAAATCAATTTTAAACGCATATTTTTGCATTTGTTGGAAATTATATCTTTAGAATAATTTTCGGAGGTTGATTTTATGAACGTAGAAAAACACATTAAAGTTACAGGAAGTTCAAAAGTTTCATGGAAGGACGCTATTGTAAAAACTGTAGCAGAAGCAGCTGAAACTTTAGACTATATTTCTGAAATTACAATTTTAGAACAAAAAGCTAAAGTTGATGATGACAAAATTTCTGAGTATTTCGTAAGCTTGGATTTAGCATTTTTAATAGATAGAAATAGAGATAATTAAGGAGGAAATAGTTATGAGTAACAATCCTACAGAAACTGTTAAAGATTATCAAAACTATGTTGACCAAAAATCTCCTAATTCACCCATTTTTAAAAATTGCTTTAATGCCTTTTGGGTAGGAGGATTAATTTGTGCTATAGGACAAATTATAATGAGCCTATGTAAGGCTAGAGGCCTTAGTACAGAAATTTCTGGTACTGTTGTTTCTATTTTGTTAATCGCAATTAGTGCCTTTTTAACTGGTTTAAATCTTTTTAATAGGATAGGTAAATTTGCTGGAGCAGGTTCTTTAGTTCCAATTACAGGTTTTGCCAACTCTATTGTAGCTCCTGCTATGGAATATAAAAGTGAAGGTTATGTAATGGGTGTAGGTGGAAAAATGTTTACCGTTGCTGGTCCTGTTCTTGTCTTCGGAATTTCAACATCCATTATTGTTGGAATAGTTTATTTAATTTTTAACACAACAGGAATGACCCTGGTTTAAACATATAATATATTTTTATATTTCGTTATATTTTTCGGGTCGTCGATCATTTGGGAGTTGTTCGAACGTATGTGATATTACAAATCCGTTATACCTTTAGGTACGCCGACCCCTACAACGTCTGACATAAAATTTAATACAAATGTCATTGAAATTTATATTATTAAGGGAGATGATTTTTTGCAAAAAATAGGTTCACAAACAATAAAATTTGATAACCCTCCTACAATTTTAGATACAGCTTGTATTGTAGGTCCAAAAGAAGCTGATGGTCCTTTAGCTAAATATTTTGACCAATGCTTAGATGATGAATTTTGGGGAGAAAAATCTTGGGAAAAAGCTGAAAGCAAAATAATAAAGGAAACAGTAAACACTGCTCTTACAAAATCCAAACTTGCTTCAGATACAATAGATTTTTGTTTTGCTGGAGATCTTTTAAATCAATGTATATCTTCAAGTTTTGGATTACGTTATAGTAATATCCCTTTTTTTGGAATATTTGGTGCTTGTTCAACTTATGTAGAAGGAATGGGAATGGCTGCAAGTTTTATAGATGGTGGAGCTGCTACAAATGCTTTATGTGCTGCATCAAGTCATTTTTGTAGTGCAGAAAAGCAATTTAGATTTCCTTTAGAACTTGGAAATCAAAGACCACCTACAGCACAATGGACTGTAACAGGTGCTGGTTGTGCAATTCTTTCAAAAAACGGAAACGGCCCTTTTGTTACTCATTTTACACCAGGAAAAATTGTAGATATGGGAATAAAAGATGCAAATAATATGGGAGCTGCAATGGCACCTGCAGCATTAGATACATTATTAACTCATTTTAAGGATACAGGCAGAAAACCAAGTTATTATGATCTAATTTTGACAGGAGATTTAGGCCATATTGGAAAAGAAATAATGAAAGATTTATCTCAAAAAAATGGTTATAACATTAATGCAAATTATAATGACTGCGGAGTTTTAATTTTTGATAAAGAAAATCAAGATACACATTCAGGCGGTAGCGGTTGTGCATGTTGTGGTAGTGTTTTTTCTGGATATGTGTTTAACAAATTAAGAAATAAAGAAATAAATAAGGTTTTATTAATTGCAACTGGAGCTTTAACAAACTCTACAACAAATCAGCAAGGTGAATCAATTCCAGGAATCGCACACGCCGTTTCAATTGAAAATACTTTATAGGTAGTCGGCCCTAATTTTGGTGTCAACCCCCTACGACATTTAACATTAGTTATATATAATAAAATGACAAATATATTTGTTTTGAAATACCGCGTAAGCGACCAAACGAGCAGATTTTCTGCGAGTGCGAGTTGGAGCAATCTTCATTTTATTAATTTATACCATAATTAATGTGAATATATAAATTAATTTTATAAAAAATTAATTGCATACTAAATGGTCAACAGACCATTTTCAATTTCGAAGATTGCGACACCAAGGTATAAAAAACAATTTATTTGTCATTTGTTAATTAAAAATTTTAATGGAGGTCTGAAATGGATTTTTTACAAAATTTAGATTGGATGCAAATTTTAAGAGCCTTTATTGTTGGAGGATTGATTTGTGTTGTAGGTCAAATTTTAATAGATAAAACAAAACTTACACCTGCAAGAATTTTAGTTATTTTTGTAACTACTGGTGCAATTTTAGGTGGACTTGGTATTTATAAATATTTAGTAGATTTTGCAGGAGCTGGTGCAACTGTTCCTTTAACTGGATTTGGTTATAATTTATCTAAAGGTGCTATAGAAGCAGTAAAAGAAAATGGTATAATTGGTGCTTTTACCGGTGGAGTTAAAGCAAGTGCTGGCGGAATTGCAGCTGCAGTATTTTTCGGTTATATTGCATCTTTAATTTCAAAACCAAAAATGAAAAAGCAATAAAAAAAGATTGCGACTGCAATCTTTTTTTATGCTTTTTTAGCTACTTCAGCTATTTCTGTAAATGCTTTTGGATCTGTTACAGCTAATTCTGCTAACATTTTTCTGTTTATTGTTACATTAGCTTTTTTTAGTCCAGCTATTAATTTGCTATATGTTGTTCCATTCATTCTTGCTGCTGCATTTATTCTAGCTATCCATAATTTTCTAAAATCACTCTTTTTATCTTTTCTTCCTACATATGCATACATTCCAGATTTCATAACTGCTTGTTTAGCCATTCTAAATCTGTAATTTTTTGCTCCAAAATAACCTTTTGCTTGTTTTAATACTTTTTTATGTTTTTTACGAGTAATTCTTGCTGTTTTAACTCTTGCCATTTATATTCCCTCCTTAAATTTCTATATTTTTTAACTATTAGTTACCATATGGTAATAATTTTTTAATTCCACCTTCGCATGTTTTATCTGCATAAGTGTTTACTTTTCTAGACATTTTTTGTCTAGCTGTTTTTGTAGCTAATCTATGTCTACCATTAGCTGTTGTTCTTTTTACTTTTCCTTTTGCTGTATATTTGTATCTTTTTGCTGCAGCCTTGTTTGTTTTCATTTTTGGCATAATAGTTTGCTCCCTTCTATATATAGTTTATTTTGGTATTTTATACCTTATAATTTATTATAAATTCTAAAAAAGTTTATGCTTTTTTAGATAAAATTATAAACATGTTTCTACCTTCTAATAAAGGTTTCTTTTCAACTTGAGCTACATCTTCTAGTTCTTCTATAAATTTATTAAGAACTGCTTCCCCAAGTTTTGAGTTATTTATTTCTCTACCTCTAAATTTAACGGTTATTTTAACTTTACTTCCATCCTCTAAAAATTTTCTTGCATTTTTAGATTTGAATCCAAAATCGTGGTCTTCGATGTTTGGTGTAACTCTTATTTCTTTTAATTCAAATGTTTTTTGTTTTTTTCTTGCTTCTTTCTCTTTTTTTGCTTGTTCAAATTTGTATTTTCCATAGTTCATTATTTTACAAACTGGTGGTTTTCCATTTGGCGCAACAAGCACTAAATCTAATTTTTTTTCATCTGCAATTTCTTGAGCTTTTCTTAATTCCATTGTTCCAAGTTTTTGTCCTTGTTCATCAATTAAATTAACTTCTCTTGCTCTAATGTTTTGATTAATTGGTAAATCTTGTTTTATAAAAAACACCTCCAAAATTAAATAAATTATTTTTAATTTATTTATTAAAATATCAATTTTAGCAAAAAAATTGATTAGCTAAATATAAGCTAATCCACAAAACACAAGACTTAAAGTCTTAAATATGTTTTACCCTTCTATTAAAATAGATAAGGTGGAAGTGGATAACTTCTTCTTAAGCTTTTAGTATTTTACAATATTTATATTGAAATGTCAACCTTTTTTATATTTTTTGTCTAATATTTTTAAAAATATAATTGTATTATAAATATATATTATTTTTCTAAATTTTGGCAGACAGAGTTATACTTCCATATATCTAAAATAGAATCTTTCATAAAAAAGCCAACCGTTGCAAAGTAACTATAAAAGAAACTTCACTTTAACGGTTGTCTTTTATTTTTAAAATTTTATATAGTTTGTTGGGTCTACATCATTACCATATCCACTAGCATTTCTAATTTCAAAGTGTAAGTGATGTCCTGTTGAGTTTCCTGGATTAGGGTCAGATTCCGGATCTCCTCCCTCTAGTCCTATTACTTGTCCTTGTTTCACAGTCTCGCCTGCTTTTACGTTAATTTTTGATAAATGAGCATAGAAACTATATATTGTTTCCCCATTAACAATGTGTTTAATTTCTACACAGTTACCAAATTCATTTTTCACTCCTGCAAAGGTTACTTCTCCACTTGCTACTGCTAGTATTTCTGTATGATGTGTTCCACTTAAATCTATACCAGTATGTTTTTTTACCTCTCCTGTTGTTGGATGAATTCTTTCTCCATATTTAGACGTTACAGTATATTCGCAATTTAATGGCATTATAAAATCTTGCTTTTCTTCTATTGGTTGTATTTTTTCCTTATCTAAAGCTTTTACTTCATTATATTCTAAGCTTGTAGTAGAAATATCTGCTTCACTTGTAGTTTTCCATTTAACAGTTTCATTTTTTCTTCCATAGTTTTTCTTTAAAATACTTCTATCTAATTCATCAACTTTGTTATCTTCATTAAAATCAAACTTCGTAAGATTTTGTTTATTTTCTTCATTAATAATTTCCCCATATGTGAACTGGTTCGGACGCATTGCCTTTGACGGAAATTCCAACTACAATGAC
>CAJKKA010000062.1 GCA_905200315.1 uncultured Clostridium sp. | reverse complement strand
ATTTTTTATCCCTTTTTATCCGTACTCTAACATATTTTATCTTTACCTTAACATAGCTTTAAATAGACTTTTTAACTTTTGCCTTTGTCTTATTTTTATATTTCGATTTTTTAATTTTTATCTTGCGTTTATTTTTATATTTAGACTTTTTTCGCTTAGTCTTTTCTGCTTCTTTAATTCTTGCACTTCTCTCTTCTTCGTCTTCAAGAATTCTAATTGCCCCATAAGTTAAAATAGCTGTCATTGCTATTTTTTTGCCCGTATCTAAAGTTTTTTCTATTATACTTTTCATACTAAAACCTCTTTTACATTATTAATTTTCCATATTTATTATTTATATTATTTTTTATTTATGAACCGAATTTATATATTTTAAACCCATATTTTTCATTATAACAAAATTTATACTTAAAATAACTACAAAAAAATCCCCTAAAAATTAGAGGATTTTTTTCATAAACATACGTTGTCAATTTGTGTTTTAAAGTGCACTTTCATTAGCATCAAGATGTTTGCTGTTATTTTTATTTTTATAATTTCCTGTAATAGATTTTTTTATACTGATTTTCTGTTTTAAAAACTTCAATTTAGTTTCACATACTATTATTCCTATAAATATTACAATAAAACCTGCCATAAGCTTTGGTGTAACTACTTCATTATAGAATACAATTGAAATCATAACTCCGAATACTGATTCAAGACTTAAGATTATTGATGCTGATGTCGAATTTATATGTTTTAAACCTATAACTTGCATTAATAAACATAAAGCTGTTGCAAATATTCCTAGATATACAACTCCCATAACTGCTCTTGCATGGTAAACTTGTGGCATTTCTCCTTTTATTAGTACTACTATCCAACTTAAAATCCCAACTACTGCTATTTGTAAAAATGCAAGTATGATTGTGTCATTATTTTCTATTGCTGAAAATTCAGATGTAAACATAATATTTACAGCATAGAAAAATGCGGAAATTAATATAATTCCATCACCAACTGTTATATGCGCTCCATTTTCTATAGAAACAAGAGCTACTCCTATTATACATAAAATAGCTGCTATAACGCTGTATTTATCAGGCACTTTTTTAAATACTCCCCAAGATAAAAATGGAACCATTACACAAAATGTAGCTGATAAAAATGCACACTTCCCTGCAGTTGAGCCATATTCCATTCCTAAAACTTGTAGATAATATCCACCAAATAATGCTACTCCCATTATAATTCCATGCTTTAATTCACTTTTATTTATATTTTTTATCTTTTTAAAGTAAACTGCAAGTAAAATTACTGCAGCTATTGTAAATCTACTTGCATTTATAAAGCCTGATGACATTGTATTAGTAGCATCTTTAATGACTACAAAAGTACTTCCCCAAATTATTGAGCATACTATTAAACATAGTTTGTAAAGTAATTCTTTATTATTTTTCAATATCTCCACCTTCTTTCATATTTCTCTCATGAAATAATTATATAAAAATGATGGAGGTAAGTTTTTGTATAAATTCAAAATTTATATCATTTTTTTTGTAAAAATTACAAATATATATATACATCAATTAGTTCTCTTATATATTTTGGTGTATTAGATGTAATTTTATACCTAGAGCTAATTCCTCATAAAATTCAAATTCAGAATTCGTAGTATTAAATATTTCTTTTATCTTATTTATTCTGTATCTAACTGTATTTTCATGTAAATTTATTGATTTAGCAGTATTTTTTATATTACCTCCAAGTTTTACATATACTATAGCAGTTTGTAATAATTCAGAATTATATTTTTGATCATATTGTTTTATTTTACCTATAGTATCGCTATAAAAATTAATCATATAACCTTCACTATAAGACGGCATTAGTAATTTATAAACACCTATTTCATAATAGTATTTTATATTTTCACCTTCTATAGAAGCCACTCTCATAGCATACATAGATTCTTTTAATGCAAAATTTAATTCATCTATATATTTATGAAAATTGCTAATCCCAATATAATAATCATTTAAATCTAAAAATAAACTGTATATCATCAATCTAACTAGCCTACTAAACTCTGTACTTTTATTTTCTTTATGACTATCTTCATAAGTGCATATAATAAATATGATTCCATGATATCTATAAGCTGCATGACTTGCTCCTAAATCTCTATTTAAAAGATTTATTATATTTGTTAATGAATTTTCATCTATATATTTTTTCGGTTTTAAGCATATCGAAAATACATTTTCTTTAAAAGATATATTAAAATCTTTCGCCATATTTTTCACACTCGATTTATCCATATCTTCTTTTAACAAAATGCCTATTTTAGCTTCTTGATAACTTATACTATTTTTTTCTTTATTTTTATCATAAATTTCCGTAACTATATCTTCATAATAAGAACCCTTTTTATCAAAAATAAAAATAGGAAAATCCATTTGATTTGCGTATTTAATAACTTCCTCAGGTAAAACATCATAATAAATATTTTTTACTGCCAATCCACTAACACCATCTGATACTAATCCCTTTACACTTTCTAATATTAAACTTGGATCGTCTTTTGCATATATAAGACTGCTTATAACAAAGTCTTCTTTTTCAAAATATGTCTGTATTGGTTTATCAGATAAACTTTTTTCATATTCATAATCTAATATAGATGCCCTTTGGATTTCTCTGTCAAGGCCTCTATAACCTGCTATCAGCTCAAAATCTTTTAGTGTAGGAAGTTTCATTGCTTCTAATATTGTAATCGCCATAAATTTCCCTCCTTGCATAAATATCTATTCATTAATTATAAATTAATTGTGAACAAAAGAAAACAACCCCTATACAAGGAGTTGTTTTCTTTGTCCTAAATATTTTAAAGTTATTATATTTAATTTTTAGTATCCTAATTTAATTTTTATATTATTCAGTAACTATAGATATTTCAGTTCCTATATCTAATTTTGGCATATCAGCTTTTTCTACGTTTATAGTTCCTGGTAATGTTGCTGCTGTTGCTCCATCAAATGATATAGTAACATGTCCTAAACTTTCAAGATTTCTTTGAGCTATATCCCCTAAAGCTGTTATTTTAAATTTTGCTCCGTCTATAACTACAAATTGTCCTGGTTTTATTTCTTCTGTAGCATTTTTAACATCTATGCCGTAACAGAAATCTTTTAAAGTATCTGGAGCATTATCCCCAAATAATATGAACATTGATTCTCCTTCAAAAGAGTCTACTAATGCACCTTTACTTTTTACTTTATTATTGTATATAACTGCCATAATATTTACCCCCTAAATTTACTTTTTTAATATATCTTTATTATATATCTTATTTTTCAATATCTTTTTATTTTAATCTTATTGATATAAACCTATTGAGAATAACCATCCTATTAAAACTCTTGGTACACCTGTTAAGAAACGAGAGTATAATACTGATGGAACCCCAACTTCTACTGTTTCTGCTTCTGCTTCTGCAAGACCTAAACCAACTGGTACGAAGTCACAAGCACATTGAGTGTTTATTGCGAATAATGCTGGTAATGCAAGTGATGGTGCTATATTTCCTTTTCCTATTTCAACACCTATTAAAGTTCCTATAACTTGGGCTATAACTGCCCCAGGTCCAAGTAATGGAGATAAGAAAGGTAATGAACAAATGAACCCTAATATTACAAGACCTATTCCATTTCCAGTAAGAGGAATCATGATTTTTGCAAACCAGTCACCTATACCAGAACCTTGGATTATACCTATTAATAATGAAACGAATCCCATAAATGGTAATATTGTATTGATCATTGTTTGAATTGCATCTCTTGATGCTTGATAGAATGTATTTATTACTTTCCCAGCACCCATACCGATTCTAGTTATTAAACTTTTATTTTCTTCTCCTGCTAATGTTTCAGATATTTTTTTATCTGAGCTATATCTAAATTGTCTTTTATTTTCTTGTTCTTCATTTTCTTCTAAAACTTCTGCAGTTGTTGCAACTTCGTCTGCTGCTGATGTATTTGTAGCTGGTGCTACTTCTCCTGCCGGTTCTATTTCATCTAATCCAACTGCTGATACATATATATCTTCTGTTATAAATTTAGCTAATGGTCCACTTTTTCCTACTGGCATTACATTTATTGTAGGTATTCTTTTTTGTGGGTATATACCACATCTAAGTGTTCCTCCACAGTCTATTATTACTAAGAATATTTGTTCTTCTGGTACTGAAGTTTTAAATCCGTTTACTGCTTCACATCCAGTAAGTTCTACTATTTTATCAACTATATCTGGTTTTGCCCCGCCACCAGTTATATAAAGTAATACATTTTTTTCTTCAGTTGGTTGAACTGTTAATGGTCCACCAAATCCGCTTGGTCCTTTATTTATTTTTATTGCATTATATTTAGACATTTGTTTATTCCTCCCTAATTATTACAACAATTATGTACTTTAAATTTTAAATTTACTTTTAAGCTTCTTTTAATTCGTTGCTTAATTCTATACCTTGTTGTTTCATAACCATTTTAGTTGTGAAATCTGTTGCCCATCCACTTATAAAGTTACAAACTAAACCAGCTAATAAATATCTTACTGCAAGTGGCATATAACTTTGTCCTAATGTTGTGATCCCATTTGCTATTCCTAAGAATATAAATACTTCACCTGGATTTATGTGTGGGAAAACACCACTACTTGTGTGACAAAAATATGAAGCTGATGCATAATAACTTGGTTTAATTCTTTCTGGCATGAATCTTCCTAATGATAAAGCCATTGGGTTACCTAACATAAATGCTCCTAAGAAAGGAACTACCATATATCTAAGTAAAGGATTTTTTGCTGAAAATTTAGCAAATCTATTTATTCTATTTTGACCTATTAATGCTATTAATGTGTTCATTGCTATTAATAATATAAGTACTGTTGGTACTATACCTGTTACCCAACTTACGAAGTTATCGGCACCAACTTGAAATAAATTCATAAATCCTTCTGCGAAACTAACTAATAAATCCATAATTTTTTCCTCCTATTTTTGAGTTACTAAATTTTTCATTGAACCTGTAAGTTTTTGTAATGGACTTGGAGGTTCAGGTACTTCACCACCGCTCATTATTACGTTATAATTAGAAGAAGCTTCTAGTATTGCATCTTGTACTTGTTTTGGAAATCCTTTAGTATCTTCTTTCTTTAATGTAGATACATTTAATCCCTCAAAACCTTTTAATTTCTTAAATTTTGCAAGTACTGTAACGCCTGACATATATGAACTGTCTAATATAATACCGTTTTCGTCAACTGCAAACATCACTATTGAACCTGCTCTAAAAGCACCCTTTTTCTTTCCAATAGCTACTTTTCCCTGTCTTCTAAGTTTTCCAAAGTTAATTGTAAAACTCTTCATTTGCATCATACCCAGTGCATATTGTGCTAAAAATGCTACACCAAAGCAAATCAATAAAAACCAAAAGTTCATAATATCTTCTCCCTTCATTCTAATTAAATACATTATCTTGTTTTATAAAATATAATAGTAATTCTCTATAATTTTTTACTTTAGCGATCTTTTCAACTACTTGCTTATTTTTAGATATAGCAATAATTTCATCATATATTTTCACTAAAATATCATCATCTTTTTCTTCTATATCTGGTATTGCTAATAAAAATATTACTTTCAATTTACTATCTGTTTCATGATTCTTGTCATCAGAAAATACACCTATTGAGAATACTATTTTATCTGTTTCTTTATTTATAGCATGTGGTAAAGCTATATACTCATCAAAAACCATTGTCGATTTTGACTCTCTAGTATGAATTCTTTCTTTAAACCCTTCATCCACATATGATAAGTCGTATAACTGGTCTATCATATAATCTACATTTTCCATATAAGATTTATCGCTATGTAGTATGAAAAACTTTTCTTCATCTAGTAAACTAAGTACTAATGATTCCATTCCTTGTAACATTGGAATGTTTAATTTTTCTGTATATCTTACACTTTCAATTTTATTTTTAAGTTGATTTTCATCGAATATCTCTTTTAAATAAATTATTGGTGTTACTGTATCACATTCAAATTTTATTGTTGATAAAACCAAATCAAATTGATCTAACAATTCTTTATTTACTTCACTATCTGAAAACATCTCAAGTTTTGTATCTATATCTACAATTTTTCTAAGTTGAGCAGCTATAAGCCTTGCTGTTATTTTACCTGTACCACATATGATGGCTATAGAGCAAAGTTTATTTCTTTCGTATGAGTTTTCAGATATAAATACACTGAAGTAAACTGCTAAAAATCCTAATTCATCTTTTGATACTTTTTTCTTAGTTCTGTCTTCAATTAGCATTTTTGTCAACTCTGCTAATTTATATGGAACCATGTATTTTTCTTTAATTTCATCTAAAACTGGATTTTTTATTTTTATTCCATATTTAAGACGATTTAACATGAAACTTATATGATATGTAAATTCATCTAATAGATTTCCAGGTGTAATTGTTATATCCATTTCTAATTTAATTAATTTTATTATGTCTAATACTAAATCAATAACCTCTTCTGTGATTTCTATATTTTTGACTCTGTCTATATCCATTGGTGTTCTCATTCCAACAATAGGAAGTGTCATAAATACTCTTTCATTATCTGGAATCTTAACTCCAAATATATTCTCTATTCTATCTGATATATTGTTGGAAACGTTTATCTGATCTGTATATATCAAGTCTTCATATGTTTCATTTAATTCAGCTATTGAATGTCCATTTACTAGTCTATCTATAAGCACTGTTAAAAACTTTATAATCTGTTTTCTCGTACTTCCTTCAAGTTTTAAATCTGAAAAAATCTTCTCAAGTTCTTCTTTTACATCATAATCCAATTCATGGTCTTTATAAATTTCTTCATATAGATTTTCTAATACGAAAAGTCTTAGATCTATTTCCTCACCTTGAAGTTTTAGACCTGTATTTGTCTTACCAACTATTTCTATATTATATTTTTTTAAAGCTTCTCTTATTTTCTTTAAATCACCTACTAAAGTTGTTCGACCTATGCTCATTTCAAATGCTAAATCTTCAGTTAAAACTGGATTTTCATCGTTCATCAACCTACTTATTACATATGCCATTCTCTTTTTCGGTGAATTAAAGAAATCATCATGTAAGTATAAATTTTCTTTTGTTTTTTCAAATTGTTTATATTCAAGTACATACAACTTGTATTTTCCTAATTTAAATTGAATTAATGCATTTCCATCAAATATTTCATTTAATTCTTTAATATCGTTTTTTATACTTTTTGTACTGACGTTTAACTTTTTTTCTAAATATTCCAAGGAGGCTGATCTTTTATGTTCTAGGATTTGTAATACTTTGCATATTCGGTTATCATTATTAAAATAATCACTCATCCTATATCCCCCCTATTTCTCTAACCTCTAGTTTTTCCACCTGCTACATTTATTGTTACACCGTGAATATATCCTGCTCTTTCAGATGCTAGGAAACAAACTAAATTTGCAACTTCTGAAAGTTTTCCACTTCTACCTAATGGTGTTGTTGAAGTACTTTTATATCCTTCTCTTAATTTTTCTACTGTTATATTTCTTGTATATGCTAGAGCTTCCTCATAAGCTAATGTTCTAAGTCCTGTTGCTTCAAGTATCCCAGGTGCTACACCTACTACTCTAACTCCTTTTGGCCCTAATTCTTTTGACCAAGATCTAGTAAATGAATTTACTGCATTTTTAGATGCTGCATATATACTTTGTCCTTGTGAACCTTCAAGTCCACTTTCAGATGACATATTTATTATTACTCCAGCACCTTTTTTAACCATTACTCTACTAGCTTCTTGTGAACAAAGATAAACACCTTTTACATTAACGTCCATAACTTTTTCATATATATTTTCATTTAATTCATATTTGCTATGTTCTTCTTTATCATCAACTAATAAACTTGGTATGTTTATGCCTGCATTATTTACTATTACATCTACTGTTCCAAACTCTTCACAAACTCTTTTAACAGTTTCTTTTACGTTTTGAGCATCACATACGTTTGTATGTAAGTAAATCATTTTCCCACTATTTTCATTAATTTCAAATTCTGGTGTTTGTGGATTTAAGTCACATACTGCGACATTTGCCCCACAGTTTAAAAATTCTTGAGCAACTGCTTTTCCTATCCCTGAAGCTGCTCCTGTTACGATAACTGATTTGCCTTCTAGACCTAACCAACTTATTTGCATCAATATTCACCCCTGTTAATTCTTTTTAATTTCTTAAGAGTTAAGTTTTTCATTACCTCTTGATTTGTTAATTAGATTATAAGAAAAAACGGCTTTTTTATTAATGCATTGTTTTTCTCCTTTTTGGAAAAAAGTTAAACAAATAAAAAAAGCATAGAATATATTTGTTGTATAATATACTCTATACTTTTTAGTGTCCTTTAGAATCTACCATATTTTGTTGATATTTTTCAATATCATTTTGTCTATAAATATAAATAATTTTATTTATATTCGCCTATTAATAAGATTTTTTTGAAACACATATACGGAAATTATACTTATACACAATCTATAAATGAATATAATTTCCTGATAGCTATAAAAAAACAAGGCATAAAATATGCCTTGTTCAAAAAGGAGTAACATTGAAAAAATTATCTAGCTTATATATTTAAGTAAAATTTTACTTAAACTGCCTAAATCTTTATATTTAAAATATAACTTGAAAATATTAACTTAACCTTACCTAAATATTAAGTTTTTATTAAAGAATTTATGAATACTTATATACTTATTCTAGCATTTAGTTTTAAATTCCGTTTTTTCTTCATCATTCTCTTTT
>CAJKKA010000061.1 GCA_905200315.1 uncultured Clostridium sp. | reverse complement strand
TAGCTCAGTTGGTAGAGCAAAGGACTGAAAATCCTTGTGTCACTGGTTCGATTCCAGTTCGAGGCACCAGAGAAAAAATCTTCACCAAAAGTGGAGATTTTTTTGCATGCTATAAAAAAATGGAATCGAAAAGGAAGTTGCCAAATTATCTAAAGTTACAAAATAAATAATATTTTTTTCATATAGTTCTTGAAATTTAATAAAAAGAATATTATAATAGCAAAGCTATGGTTAAAGACCATTTTATATACAATTCCTAATTAACTAGAGCATATAAACTCTAGATTATATAAATGTAACTGTTGTTAATTAACACAAAAGGAGAGAAAATGAAACAAAATATTTTTTTTGTTTTAAAGGAAAGATGGCTTTTTTTATTTTTTATGTTTGAATCATCTATTTTGGGAGCTGTCATAGCAGCTCTAAAAAAAAGCGAAGAAACATTAGAAAATGCATTTTTTCTTAAAAAGATGTATTTAAAAAAAGCATTTGAAACTGGTGTCTCATTTGGAACAATAATGGTAATACTGATATTTGTATTACTTGTTTTTTATGAGTTTAAGAAGAAAAACAAATAAAAACAAAAAAGTTTTATTTGTTGGGCGACCTTTGGCCGCCTTTTTCTTATTAATTAAAGATATATCATTTTGTAAACTTTTTGTTGACATCAATTTGCATAAAATATATAATATTTGTGTATTTAAGGGGAACAATAGATAAGAAATGAGTGATTTTATGAAAAAGAATAAAAAAGTGATTATTTGTGCAATTATTATTAGTATTATTATATTAGTAATTGCAGGAACAATTGTATATAAACATGCAAAAGGAAAAAGTAGTGATTATGAGTTAGAAAAAATAGATGTATGGACATATTTACCTATTGTTGAAAATGAGAAAATGGGAGTAATAGATAACAAAGGAAATGTTGTTATTGAACCTAATTATAATAACATACAAATACCAAATCCAACAAAAGATGTATTTATTTGTTCAAATGAGAATGAAACCAAAATAGTAAATGCAAAGGGAGAAGAAAAGTTTAAAAATTTCGAAGAAGTTTCAGCTATTCAATTAAAAGAATTGGCAACAGAAATTCCATATGAAAAAAGTGTTTTAAAATACAAAGAAAATGGAAAATACGGAATAATAAATTTTGATGGAAAAAAGATAACTAAAGCAATTTATAATAATATTAGTAATCTGCCATATAAAGAAGGAGAACTACTAGTAGAAAAAGATGGAAAATATGGAGTTATTAGTATTTTAGGAAAAAACATTCTTCCAATACAATACAAGGAAATAAAAGTTGATGAATACTATGAAGCCGAAAATGCTTATAGATATAGTGGATATATAGTTGGAAATGATACAGATAAAGGAACCATGTATAAATATATAAATTATAAAACAAATATAGAAACAAAAAGCGAGTACCAAGATATAAAACGTATAGTAGACTATGAAGATAAAGATAAATTTTATTTAATTTATGAAAAGGATAATAAATACGGAGTTATAGAAGATGAAAATACAATAATAAATAATGAATATGACAATATTGAATATGACAATTTAAATCAATTATTTATAGTAAAAAAAGATGGAAAATATGGAATTGTAAAATTAAATGGTGAAACATTAATTTCATGTTTATATGATGAAATAGATATTGAAGGTATATACATTTATGCATTAAAAAATGAAGAACAAACTATTTTTAATACATCTGGAGAAAAAATTGAAGACCAAAAATATAAAAGTGTTTACAATGTAGAAAATACAAACTATAAAATAACTATAAACGATGAAAATAAATATGGTGTATTAGATGAAAATAACAACAGTATAATTTCAAATAATTATTTTTATATAGGATATTTAGGAAATAACTACTTTGTTGTAAGTGGACAAAATGGAAAAAATGGAATAATAGATAACAAAGGAGACGTTATTTTAGATACAAAATATGATACAATAGAAAAAATTGAAGATACAAATTTAATAGATGCTGTAGAAATAAATACTAATACAATAACATTATTCAATAACGAAATGAAAGAACTAAACAAAATGAGTAATGCAAATATTTTTGTAGAAAAGAATTATATTAGAATATATTCTAATAAAGAACAAAAATATTTTAATTCAAATGGAGAAGAAAAAAGTAATAAAGAAATTTTATCACAAAATAAGATTTTTTCAGATGTAAAAGATGGAAAATGGGGATTTGTAGATTCTAATGGAAATGTTATTGTAGACTATATATATGATGAGGTAACAGAACAAAATTCATATGGATTTGCAGGTATAAAAAAAGACGGAAAATGGGGTTCAATAAACGAAGATGGACAAGTAATAATAGAACCAACATATACCTTAAATAATAATGAAGTAGATTTTGTAGGAGAATATTATAAATATACTTACGGATATAAGAAATTTAATTATACAAAAGATAGATAAAAGGCTGGAAAAATCCAGCCTAAAATATTATATAAAATTTATTTTAGGAGGAAAAAAATGTTAGAAAAATTTGGGATAAAGGAAAGTGTAATAGAATTATCAAAAAAAGTTGAAAAAGAAATAAAACCACAATTTGAGCAAATAGAAGAAAATTGTGAGAGAAATAGTTTAAAAGTTTTAAAAGCCTTTCAAGATAATAAAATTTCAGAAGTGCATTTTGGAAGTACAACCGGATATGGTTACGATGATATAGGAAGAGATACAATAGAAAAAGTATTTGCACAAGTATTAGGAGCTGAAGATGCTTTGGTTAGAAGCCAATTTATTTCTGGAACGCATGCCTTAACCGTTGCTTTATTTGCGTTTTTACGCCCAGGAGATACAATGCTTAGTATAAATGGAAAACCTTACGATACCTTAGATGAAGTAATTGGAATAGTAGAAAATAAAAGTTCCTTAAAATCATATGGAATAAATTTTGAAAAAATAGAATTAATAGATAACGATTTTAATTATGAAGAAATACAAAACACATTAAAAAATAAAAAAATAAAATTAATAGAAATACAACGTTCAAAAGGATATGCAAATAGAAAAAGTATAAGCATAGAAAAAGTTGAAAAAGTAATAAAAGCAATTAGAGAAGTAGACAAAGATGTAATAATAATGGTAGATAATTGCTACTGTGAGTTTGTAGGAGAAAAAGAACCAACAGAAGTTGGAGCAGACGTAATGGTAGGTTCACTAATAAAAAATTTAGGAGGTGGACTTGCTCCAAATGGTGCATATATTGCAGGAAAGAAAGAACTTGTAAATTTAGCTGCAGAAAGATTAACAGCACCAGGAGAAGGAAGAGAAGTAGGACCAACTTTAGGAATAAATAAAAGTATTTTACAAGGACTATTTTTTGCACCAAGTGTTGTAGCAAGTAGTTTAAAAACAGCTGTATTTGCAAGCAAAATGTTAGAAGAATTAGGCTATAAAACAGAACCAAGATTTAACGAAAGCAGAGCAGATATAGTACAAACAATAGAGTTTGGAAATGCACAAGATTTAGTAAAATACTGTCAAGGAATACAAATGGGTTCTCCAGTAGATTCAAATTCTGTACCAGAACCATGGGATATGCCAGGGTATACAGATAAAGTAATAATGGCAGCAGGATGTTTTACCCAAGGTTCTTCAATAGAACTTTCTTGCGATGGACCAATACGTGAGCCATACCTTGCTTTCCAACAAGGTGCGCTTACATATGAATATGGTAAATTAGGAGTATTAAAAGCAATTTCATATATGAAAGAGGAAAAATAATGGATGTAATTGTAATAGGCGGTGGGCCTGCAGGCATGGTGTCTGCTATAACAGCAGCAAAAGAAAATAATAATGTAATTATATTAGAAAAAATGAATTCATGTGGACGAAAATTATTAATTACAGGAAAAGGAAGATGTAATATTACATCTTCTTTAAGCATGGATGATTTTATAAAAAATACACCAGGAAATGGAAAATTCTTATATAGTTGTTTTCAAAATTTTACAAACGAAGATATTATACAAATGCTTAAAAACAATGGTGTAAAAACAAAAGAAGAAAGAGGAAATAGAATATTTCCGGTTTCGGATAAATCTTTAGATGTATTAAATGCTTTTGAGAAGGAAATGGAAAAAAATAATGTAAAGGTAATAACAAAAGCAAATGTAAAAAAAATAAATATTGAAAATGAAAAAGTTACAGGAGTAACTTTTGAAAAAGATGGACTAAATAAAACTTTTAAAGCAGACAAAGTTATTCTAGCAACAGGAGGAAAAAGCTATTCTGCAACAGGTTCAACAGGAGATGGATATAAACTTGCAGAAGATTTAGGACATAACATTATAAGAATAAGACCCTCACTTGTACCATTGCAAACAAATGGAAGAAATTTAAAAATTTGCAAACAAATGCAAGGTTTGTCATTAAGAAATGTAAAAATGAAGCTAATAGATAGCTCTAAAAATAAAACTATATACGAAGACTTTGGAGAACTTCTATTTACGCATTTTGGTGTTTCAGGGCCAACAATATTAAGCAGTTCAGCGCATTTATTAAGATATAAAAATGTAGATGAACTATTGAATAATGGAACAATAAAATTAATTATAGATTTAAAACCAGCATTAGATGAAGAAAAGCTTAATTTAAGAATATTAAGAGATTTTGAAAAAGAAAAAAATAAATCTTTTAAAAATAGCCTAAACGACTTATTGCCTAAAAAGATGATAGATACTGTAATTGAACTTTCAGAAATAGATGAAAACAAAAAGGTAAATGAAATAACAAAAAAAGAAAGAATGAAACTAATACAAATATTAAAACACTTTGAAATAACAATATCAGGATTTAGACCTATAGAAGAAGCAATAATAACTTCTGGAGGAATAAGCACAAAAGAAATAAATCCAAAAACAATGGAATCTAAAATAATACAAGGGCTTTATTTTGCAGGAGAAATAATAGATGTAGATGCATATACAGGAGGATTTAATCTACAAATAGCATATTCTACAGGTTATACAGCAGGAAAGAACAATTAAAAATAATGTTAAACATTGTAGGGGTCGGCGTCCTCGACGACCCGTAATTTAAAAATTGTGATATAACACAAAATAACGTCAAACATTGTAGGGGGTCGACGCCTCTGTCGACCCGAAATAAAGGAGCAAAATGTGAAAATAATTGAAAAAAATTTAGAAACATATATTGTTGAAAAAAAATCAAAATTCATAGCAAATATAATTTATGTAAAATCTACACAAGAAGCGGAAGAAAAGCTAAAACAAATAAAAAAGAAATATTACGATGCCAAACACAACTGTTTTGCATATAGAATATTGGAAGATGAAAATATACTAGAAAGAAGCAGTGACGATGGAGAACCAAGTGGAACAGCGGGAATGCCAATTTTAGATATTTTAAGAGGAAATAACATTGGAAATGTGATAGTAGTAGTTACACGATATTTTGGTGGAATCCTTTTAGGAACAGGTGGATTAGTAAGAAGTTATTCAGAAGCAACCAATAAAGCAATTTTAGAAAACAATTTACTAGAAATGGAAATGGGCTATGAAATGGAAGTTACATTAGATTATAAAAACTATGAAATTTTTAAGTATTATTGCGAAAAAACAGGTATTTCGATAATTGGAAAAGAATATGGAGAAAACATAAAAATTATAGCAGAAGTAGATGAAAATTCGAAACAAGAAATATGTAAAAACAGCGAAAAATCAAGGTTTAAAGTTATAGAAAGTCGAATTATGTCGAAAAAGCTAATACGAAAAATTCGTTGATATTTTGCACAAAACAAGGAAAATTGGAAAAAATTTCAAAAAACTACTTGTATTTTGTATGCGAAGAGGCTATAATTTTCACTGTAATAAATAATAAAGTGAGAGGAGATTTACAATGAAAGATAAAATCACAGTGTTAATTGCAGATGATAATACAGAATTTGCAAACACCTTATCAAGATACTTAGAAGATGAAGAGGATATGAGTGTAATAGGAATTGCAAGGGATGGTGAAGAAGCATTCAAAATGATACAAGGAACTCATCCTGATATTTGTTTATTAGATGTAATTATGCCTCATGTAGATGGATTAGGAGTATTAGAAAAAATAAACGAAGCAAATATGGTAAAAAGACCTATGTGTATAATGCTTTCAGCAGTTGGGCAAGATAAAATAACACAAAAAGCAACATTACTTGGAGCAGAATACTATGTTGTAAAACCATTTGATATAAAATTATTAATAAAAAGAATAAAAGAAATAAAATTTTACAATCCAGAGCAAGTAACTAGTAACAATTTACTAGAAAAACCATCTAAGCCCAAATACATAGAAATATCTAAAAAACAAACTAATTCTGAAACAAATTTAGAAGCCTTAGTAACCAACTTAATACATGAAATTGGTGTACCAGCACACATAAAAGGATATCAATATTTAAGAGAAGCAATAATGATGGTAGTAGAAGACATAGATGTAATAAATCAAATAACAAAATGTTTATATCCACAAATAGCACAAAAATTCAAAACAACACAAAGTAGAGTAGAAAGAGCAATACGTCATGCAATAGAAGTAGCATGGGGAAGAGGCCAACAAGAAGCAGTAGAAAATATCTTCGGATACACAGTATCAGCATCAAAAGGAAAGCCAACAAATTCAGAATTTATTGCAATGATAGCTGATAAATTACGCTTAGAATTAAAAAGTGCATAGAAATTATGGAAAACTTACAAAGAAGCGGATTACAAGAATTACAAAAAAAGTTATAAACCAACAAAGAGTTAGAAAATACATATAATACATAGTCAATATGTATTATATGTATTTTCAATTATAAATAAGGACTAAAAATAACAGCACATTCTACTTTTTGAAAAAAATGTGTTGTTATTTTTATATAGTTCTTTCATAAAGTTTAAATTTATTATTACATTTTTTGTTTCTTTATTTTCTTCTAGAGCTTTCAGTATATATTGACATTTTTATAAATCATTACTTAAATAACTTTACCAGAGAAGTTATTTAAGTGAAAAATTATAGTTTTATATTTTTTCTTCATCATCTTCAAAATTTTCAAGGCCGAATTTTAAAAATTCGATAATCACCTTGTTAAAAGATAAATTTTTTTTATCAGCAATTTCTTGAATATTGTCCACAATATCCTCAGGAAGTCTTAGAGTCTTTGTTATTCCACTATGATTTTCAGGTATTTTTAATTTTTTCATATTTTCACACTCCTATGCAATTATTTTATATTCAAAAGTAATAAAAATATGCACTCAAAATATATTGCAAAATAATTGCAAATGATTTATAATGTCTTTGAAAATAAAAGAAAGGGGAAAAAGTATGAAAAAAGTAAAAAAAGATGAAAATAATGTTGCAAGTTTTATGAAATTTTTTTCAATAATTTTTGTTATTGTAGGAGTATTTGCAAGCTTGGTTTTGTTCAATATGGATGTAGAAGAATTATATGTTTTGCCAGTAGTAGTAAGTATAATTAGTTCTATTTTTATATATGCTTTAGGAGAAATAATACAATTGCTACAAAACATAGCAAATAATACTAAAAAATAAAATAAGGAGGTGTTTAAATGACTAAAAAGAAATTAATGCAGAGTATGTTCTTAATAGCTGGAATTTTATTGATTTTAGCAATTGCTTGTATTTATATGGCATTTAATAAGATGTTTAATTATAAAAACAATGAAACATATCAATATAAAAGTGTTAATGCTTATGTTGGAGGAGATGCATACAATTATATTATTAATGCTAATTATTTTAGTGGATATGCTTCATTGGGTGGATGCCTAATAATATCATCTGCAATATACGCAATTACAGGAATTAAGCAGATGGAAATAAAAGAAAAAAGTAATCATAGTAAATAAAATAGGAGGAGTTATGATGGAAAAAAATAATAAAAATAAAGTAAAAATTATAATAGGGAGTTTAGTAATTATTGCTATTATAATAATTACTATTGTTGGATTTATAATCAATAAAAAATCAAATAGTGTTAAAGATACAGTATCAAATTTAGAAAACAATAGTAAAGATTCTAGTATAAGTAAGGTAGACAACAATTCACAAAACAAAGAGATAGAGATAACTAATTCAGATAAAATAACAATAGATAATTTTTGCGAATTTAATATAATAGGAACATCTTTTTCAAAGGATATAATTCCAACAAATCCTACAGGTTATTATACTTATTTACAGGGAAAAGATGATAGTCAAAAGTATTTTGAGTTAACAATGAATGTTAAAAATTTACAATCTAGTGCAGTAAAACAAGATAGTTTAATATCTGTAAAGATAAAATATGATAATAATTTTGAATATACATGTATGTTAGCAACAGAAGATGCTAGTGGTAATGAATTAGAAAATTATCCTAATTTATATAATATAGAACCTTTGAAAAGTTTAAAATATAGATTCATAGCAGAAGTTCCAATTGAAGTTGAAAATGATAATAAACCGATAAAAGCGACTATAAAAGCAAATGGAAATACATATATATACAATGTTAGATAAATAGTATAATTATCTTTTTCGAATCCATCGTTAAAGTACAAAAAAAGCATAGCTTTTGCTATGCTTTTTTTGCGCCAATGAAGTAGTTATCTACAACTTTTTTTGATCTCATAACGATTGATGCAAATATCAATCAAGTTACATATAGATTACCAAATTATATAATAAGAATCAAGTAGTTTTATTACATAATTCCTACGAAAGTTTGTTTCTTTTCTATTGATTTATTAAATAATATATGTTATACTAGCTGACATAGGAAATGGAAATAAGCAGATGTGGTTTGCCACTTTTAATCTACAACTTATGTTGTGAGTGAGGAGGTGGTACTATGATAGAAGTTGTTTTATTAGAAATAATATACTTACTTTTATTTGTTATAGTTGTCGAAACTATTATAGTATTTGCCTTAATTATACTGGTTATAATTTTAAGCAAATAGACAATA
>CAJKKA010000060.1 GCA_905200315.1 uncultured Clostridium sp. | reverse complement strand
CTCAATAATTATTATAGCAATTGTAATATTTAATAGTTTAATGGGAGTAATACAAGAGGCAAAAGCAGAAAAATCAATTGAAGCTTTGCAAAAAATGACAGCTCCAACAGCAAAAGTAAGAAGAAGTGGAAAAATACAAGAAATAGATGCAATAGAACTTGTACCAGGAGATATAATAATTTTAGAATCTGGTAATTTTGTACCAGCAGATTGTAGACTTATAAAAAGTTTTAATTTAAAAATAGAAGAAGCCAGCTTAACAGGAGAAAATGTACCTGCAACCAAGGATGCAAATGTAGTTCTAAAAAATGAATGCAACTTAGGAGATATGGTTAATATGGCATTTTCTTCATGTATAGTAACTTCAGGTAATGCAGAAGGTGTTGTAACAGACATTGGAATGAATACAAAAGTTGGAAAAATTGCAAAAATGATAATTGAAGATAAAGCACCAGAAACACCAATACAAAAAAAGCTAGCGGGGGTAGGAAAAACCTTAGGGATAGCTTGTTTAGTAATATGTGTTTTTATATTTGTAATAGGGTTATTTAAAAAAATATCTCCATTAGAAATGTTTATGACATCTGTAGGACTTGCAGTTGCAGCAATTCCAGAAGGCTTGCCAGCAATAGTAACAATAATGTTATCTATTGGAGTTACAAAAATGGCAAGAAAAAATGCCATAATAAGAAAGTTGCCAGCTGTTGAAACACTTGGAAGCAGTGGAGTTATATGTTCAGATAAAACAGGAACATTAACACAAAATAAAATGAAGGTTATAGAAATTTCAGATTTCGAAAATACATTAAAAATAGATACAAACAGGGAAAAATCTGAAATTATATTAAAACTTGCATCAATGTGTACAACAGCGAATATTGAAATGGAAGAAAATAAATTACAGGCAGTAGGTGAACCAACAGAAGTTGCAATAGTTAATGCTGCACTAAGTTTAGAAATTAACAAAAACGATATAAATGGAATAGAACCTAAGGTAAATGAATTACCCTTTGATTCAACAAGAAAAATGATGTCTACAATACATAAATTAAAAAACGGAAAATATAGAGTTATTACCAAAGGAGCACCAGATGTACTTTTAAATAAATGCATAAATTACTTAAATGGCGAAGAACTAAATATTTTAAATAGTTTTATAACCAATAAAATATTAGATAATAACAGAAAAATGGCTGAAAAAGCGCTTAGAGTAATTGCAGTTGCATATAAAGACATAAATGTAATGCCAAGTAAAATAACAAGCGAAGAATTAGAAATAGACTTAAATTTTGTAGGTTTAGTTGGAATGATAGATCCACCAAGAGAAGGAGTAAAAGAAGCAATTAGAACCTGTAAAAGAGCAGGAATAAAAACAGTTATGATAACAGGAGACCATATAGATACTGCAAAAGCTATAGCAAGAGATTTAGGAATTTTAAGTAAAAGCGATTTAAGTATTACAGGTAAGGAATTAGACAAAATAAGTGATGATAATTTAAAACGTAATATTATGAAATATTCAGTATTTGCAAGAGTTTCTCCAGAACACAAAGTTAGAATTGTAAAGGCATATCAAAGTACAGGGGCAGTTGTAGCAATGACAGGAGATGGGGTAAATGATAGTCCTGCCCTAAAGAATGCAGATATAGGAATTGCAATGGGAAAAAATGGTACAGATGTGGCAAAAAATGCAGCAGACATGATACTTGCAGATGATAATTTTGTAACAATAGTAGAGGCAGTAAAACAAGGAAGAAATATATACGACAATATACGAAAGGCAATACACTTTTTAATTGCAACAAACATAGGGGAAATAGTAACAATATTTGTAGGATTAATTCTAGGAATGAAATCTCCATTGCTTGCAATACAATTATTATGGATTAACTTAGTAACAGACTCACTTCCAGCAATAGCATTAGGCTTAGAAAAACCAGAAAAAGATATAATGAATAGATTTCCAAAAGATGCAAAAAAAGGACTATTCTCAGATGGATTATGGGGAGAGATATTTTCAGAAGGTGTAATGATAGGAATATTAACACTATTAGCATTTAGCATAGGAAATAAATTAGGTGGAATTGTAGTAGGAAGAACAATGGCTTTTGTATCACTAGGAATATTAGAATTAGTGCATAGTTTTAATATAAAAAGCAAAGATTCAATATTTAAAGTAGGTTTATTTGAAAATAAATATCTAATAGGAGCATTTGTGCTCGGAACATTATTACAAATAGGAGTATTGTTTATACCAAGTGTAGCAAATATCTTTAAATTAACAATGTTAAATGGTATGCAATGGTTAATAACAGTAGCAATATCAATATCTCCAATAATAATTGTAGAAGCACAAAAGAAATTAAATAAAGAAAAAGAAACAAAAGAAATATTCAAAGAAAGCAAAGTTATAACAAATGAAATCTAAAAATGTGATAGAATTTTATAAAAATTTTATACATTTCCGTATTTTTAAACATTTTTACTTAAAAAATATTTAAAAGAAAAATAAAAAAGCAGTTGCAATATAAAAATAATTAATGTAGAATATAAATGTAAAATTGAATTGTAGGGGCACAGAGCACTGTGCCCACATAAATAATAAAATGTAGAGGCGGTCATTGACCGTAATGAACAAAAGAAGGAGATGTATTAAATGATAAAAAACGTTAAAAGCCTTGATACTGTACACACACACACACACACACACACACACACACAGGTAATTTAATAAACAATGAAAAGAAAATATTTAAAATGGACATTGGTACAAATGCCTCAAATTTTGATGTGAAAATAAAAAATAAAAACAATATTGCAACATTTGAAAAGATTAAAGCAAACACTGTAGGGGTCGGCGAGGACGCCGACCCCCTACAAATGGCAGAATATAATCTAGGGATAACCCTAATTGCATTAATAATAACAATAATCGTATTACTAATATTAGCCGGTGTAACTTTAAACATGGTAATGGGAGAAAATGGAATAATAAAAAAAGCACAATTGGCAAAAAGTAAAACAGAAGAAGCACAGAATAAAGAGATGGAAGAACTATCAAATTTAGAAAATTATGTAACAGATAGAAATGCTCAAGGAGGAACTTTGTTTGGAATAGAAGGAACTACAGGAGATGGAACAGAAAATAATCCATGGAAAATAACAAATGCAAGTCAAATGGAAGCTTTATCGGCATTAGTAAATGCTGGAAATACATTTGAAGGTAAATATTTTGAAATGGCAAATAGTATAACTTTAAATTACAGTGAAAATTGGATTCCAATAGGAAAAATAGATGGATATGATATTAACAATAGAAAACAAATAGGAAAACTTCATTGCTTTATGGGAAACTTTGATGGAAAAAATAATGAAATAAAGGGATTACATATTGAAGATAATAAGATAGAAGATGCTGGACTATTTGGAGTTGTATATAAAGGAACAATAAAAAATATAAAATTGTCAAGTGAAAATAGCTTAGTAACAGCAAAAATCAGAATAGGTGCTTGTATAGGAGTTTTAATTGATGGAAATGTTAAAAATTGTGAAAATAATATTGGAGTAACTGTTGGTGACGCTAGCGCTGGAGGAATTATTGGTGACATAATAGGGACTCAAAACGTTGTAGAAGATTGTAAAAATAATGCAAGTATAAATGGAAATTATATTGGAGGAATTGTAGGATATTTAGACAATTCTAATGTTGAAATTATTAATTGCAAAAATACAGGAACAATACAAAGTGGAAAATATAATGGAGGAATATTAGGAAGAAATTATAATCCATCTGGAAAAAAAGTATTAATAAAGAATTGTACAACAACAAATGGTGATATAATAGGTGCAAGTTATACACAAACAGGAATTACAATAGAATAAAATAAAAAAACTCAGGGGAAAATTTTCCCCTGAGTTTTTTATATTATGTACCTAATGTTACTTTTATAACTGTACCTTCTTCAACAGAAGAATCTTTTTTTATTTCTTGACTTTTTATTACAGTACCTGAACCTTCGGAAGTTATATTTAATTTTTTTGGTTTTAAGTTTTCCTTTGCTTGTTCCAAGGTCATTCCAACTAAGTTAGGAACTGTTACAGATACTCTTGTTTCATTTTCTTCTGTATATAAACATACAATAGAATTTTTAGATAAAGTAGTTCCAGCACTTGGTGTTTGATCTGTAACTAAAAGCGAATTTTCATCTCCGTTTACAGAATAATTATATTTTAATCCTGCTTGATTTAGTATTTTCTTTGTTTCTGTTAATGTTTTATTACGAATATCTGGAACAGTAACAGATGTATTATTGTTAGATTCTGAAACATTTACTGTAGCATTTGAAATATCTGTAGATGTAAGTCCTATATAAGGTAAGATTTCAGTAAGCATCTGAGAAACAACAGGACCACAAACTTGACCTCCTTGGTGGCTTTTTCCTTGAGGGTCATATAATGCGACCAATAAACATATTTCTGGATTTTCAGTAGGAGAAACTGCAACATAAGAGGCAACATAGCCTGCATCTTCATTTCCAGAAATAGGCTCAGAAGTACCAGTTTTTCCTCCAACAGAATATCCGGCAACTTGTGCATAATGACCAGTTCCATCAGTTACAACAGATTTCATTAAATCTAGCATTCTTTCAGAAGTCTCTTTAGATACAACTTTTCTAACTTCTTTTGTTTCAATATTAGTTGTTGAATTTGAATCTGTATTAATAATTTGCTTAACAATTCTTGGTTGCATTAGTTTTCCGTTATTTGCAATTGCAGAAATCGCACTAACTAATTGAAGAGGGGTAACTGTAATTCTTTGACCAAAAGACATAGTTGCAAGCTCAACACTTCTTACATTATTTAATTTATGAAATATACCAGTAGATTCACTTGGAAGGGCAATACCAGTTTTTTCAAAAAGTCCAAAAGCACTGTAATATTTATATAAGGTTTGAGCACCAATTTTTTTGCCCAATTGCATAAAAGCAGGGTTACAAGAATTTTCTAAGGCTTGTCTTAAAGTTTGTGAACCATGAGGATTTTTTCTCCAACATTTTATTTTTACACCATTAACATCTTCATAACCTAAACATACAAAATTTCCTGCAACATCCTCAGAGGTTATATTTTCTTCTAAGGCAACTGATGAAGTTATTAATTTAAATGTTGAACCAGGCTCATAAGCAGAAGATATATTTCTATTTCTCCACATTTCATTTAATTGAGAGGATTTATCAGTAGAATTTAAAGAATCCCATTTGCTTAAAAGATCTGTAGAAGTAGGAGTAAAAGGTGTATTTAAGTCATAATCAGGATATGAAGCCATAGCAAGAATGTCTCCAGTTTTTGGATTCATTGCAAGAGCCGTACCACCATTTTTACAACTATTATCTATAACGGCTTGTTTTAAATATTTTTCTACGATAGATTGAATATTAACATCTATTGTTAAAACTAAATTACTTCCATTTTCTTCTGGAATATAAGTTTCATTAGCATCTGGAATCTGTTCTTGAATAGCATCTTGAGAAGTTACAACTTTTCCATTAGTACCAGCTAAAACATTATTCCATTTAAGCTCAATTCCTTGAAGACCATTATTATCATTACCGCAAAAACCAATAACATGAGAAGCTAAATTGGAGTATGGATAAGTTCTTTTAGAATCTTCATCAATATTAATTCCAACAGATATTTTATTTTCTTGCATCCAAGACTTTAATTTAGCAACTTTCTCAGTATCAACTTTTTTTGCAATAGTTTCAACATTGTTTTTACTATTTAATTTATCTAAAACTTCATTATAATCTAACTCAAATATTTCAGATAACCCTTTGGCAACTTTTTCTTTTTTTTCTTTTGTTGCTTCATCTGTTGGACCTACAATTTTTTTAGGATTAATCGAAATGGTATCTGCTTGAGAACTAATTGCGAGAACTTTTCCAGTTGAATCGTAAATTGTACCTCTTTTAGCAGAAATAATATCATTTGAAGTTTGTTGATTATATGCACGTTCTTTTAAAGAAGAGCCAGTGATAAATTGTAAATAAAATAATCTAATTAATAATAGTAAAAAAATTAAAACAATAAAAACAATAACAGCTTTAAATCTTTTAGAGGGAATAGTGTTAATATCGAATTTTTTAATACTATTTTTAATATTTGCTTTATTAAAATTTTTCTTGTAACTTTTTTTCTTATTTTTCTTTTTATAATTGTAATTTTTCTTTTTATTCATAAACACCACTTTTTAATATAAAATATTTAAAAATATTTTATATTAAAAGAAATCTAAAATCAAGAAAATAATATAATATTACAAAAATATTAAATGTATGTTACATTTCTATTAATAATATTGACATATAAAAATAAAAGAATAAAATATATGTATCAAAAGAGGTTAGAAAAATATGAGAATAATTAGTGGCACTGCAAAAGGAACAAAACTTTTCACTTTAACAGGTGATAACACAAGACCAACATTAGATAGAGTAAAAGAATCATTATTTAACATAATTAATAGAAAAATATATGAAGCAAAAGTTTTAGATTTATTTGCTGGAAGTGGAGCAATAGGAATAGAATGTGCAAGTAGAGGTGCAAAAAAAGTAGTTCTATGTGATAACTCGAAAGAAGCAATTAATATTATAAATAAGAATATTGAAAAAACACATTTAAAAGAAAAAATTGAATTAATAAAAAGCGATGCTATTATAGCTTTAGAAAATTTGAAAAGCGAAAAATACGATATAATTTTTCTTGACCCACCATATAATTCACAACTAATAAAGAAAACTGTGGAAAAAATATATTTTCAAGATATGTTATCCACAGAAGGAACACTAATTGTAGAAACAGACGACGAAGAAAGAATATTAAAAGAAATAGAAGATTATAAAGAAAACATTTATGATACAAGAAATTACGGAAGAGTAAAACTTATATTTTTACGAAAGGGGTAAAACAATGGAAATTTTTACATTACTTGAAACTTTGGAGGATATATTAGAAAGAAGTAAAACACTTCCTTTCACAGAAAAAGCTGTAATAGATAAAGAGGAATTTTTTGAAATAATAAAAGAGATAAGATTAAAATTACCAGAAGAATTAAAACAAGCAAAATGGGTAAAAGAAGAAAGAGAACGTATACTTGAACAAGCAAACAAAGAAGCAAATGATGTAGTTAAAGAAGCAGAAAATAGAATTATTTCAATGATAGATGAACACGAAATTACAAAAAAAGCATATGAGCAAAAAGCAGAAATAATAGAAGCAGCAAACGAAATGTCTAGAGAAATTTCAAATGGTACAAAAGAATATGCAGACAACGTGCTACAAGGAATAGAAGTTGCACTTGAAGATGCATTAAAAATAATACAAAACAATAGAAAAGAATTGAAATAAAATCGGAAATAAACAAGAAACCAGAATTCGGAAAATTTCTAAAATCCGATTCTGGTTTTTAAATTATAAATAATATTGTAGGGGCACGGTGCTCCGTACCTACAAATAAAATAAAAAAGGTGATAAAATGGCAAAGAAGAAAAAAACAAATACTAAAAGGAAAACAAATAAAAAACAACAAAACAAATCAAAATTAGACATTGAAGTTGTAGCACTGCTAGTATTAAGTGTATTACTTGCAGTATTAATATATGCAAAATCTGGAATAATAGGAGAAAACCTAAATATTATACTAGGTGGAATAATGGGATGGTTAAAATACATATTGCCAATAGGAACCTTCATTATGGCAATATATATGGTAATAGACGAAGAACAAAAAGAAAGTTTTGCAGGAAAAATAGCTAATTATAGTGTGTTTTTACTATGCTTAATGTCAGTAATGACTATATATCAAATTTCAAAAGGAACTTTAAAATTATCATATGAATTTCAAACATTAGTATCAAGAGCATATGAATTAGGAAGTCAAAACATAGGTGGTGGAGCAATAGGTGCAATAATTGCGATTCCTGCATCAAAACTACTAGGAATGTGGGGAGCAGCAATTTTATTCGTTGGTATTGCTCTAATAAACATTGTATATATGTTTAGAATAAAGCCTGCTGAAATACTTGGAAATTATATCAAGGAAAAATCAGAAGAAAGACATGCAAATGTTGATGAAGAAGATGATGATGACGATGTAGGAGAAGTTATTTTAAAAAGAGCAAAAAAGAAGGTTAAAAAAATAAAACAAGCTCAAGAAGAATTACCAATGGAAGACCAAATAACAATAAATTTAAATAATCAACCTAAAAAATTAAAAAAATATAAACACGAAGCAGACGAATTAATACCACTTACAAAGGAAAGCAAACAAGAAAAAGAACAATTTTCTCCAAATCATATAGAAGAAAATTTATTTAAACAAGAAGAAGAGAAAAAAGAAGATAAAGTAAAAGAAGTACTAACCTTAGAACATGCGGCAATGACAGTAGAAGATGAAACATACGAATTTCCACCAGTGGAATTATTAAGTGAAGGAAAAGGTGTTGTTTTAAAAGGTGGTAAAAAAGCATTAGCAGATACAGCAACAAAATTACAAAAAACACTTTATAGTTTTGGAGTTTCAGCAAAAGTAGAAAATGTATCTGTTGGACCAGCAATTACAAGATATGAAATAAAACCAGCAGAAGGTGTTAGAGTAAGTAAAATTGCAAATTTAGCAGATGATATTGCACTAAATTTAGCAGCAGAAAGCATAAGAATAGAAGCTCCAATACCAGGAAAACAAGCAGTTGGCATAGAAATACCAAATAAAGAAAATGAAATTGTACATTTAAGAGATATACTAGAAACAGATAAATTTCAAAATCATAAATCTAAACTTGCTTTTGCATTAGGAAAAGATGTAGCAGGAGAAGAAGTTGTTGCAGATATTTCAAAAATGCCACACGTACTTATAGCAGGAAGTACAGGTTCTGGTAAAAGTGTTTGTATAAATACATTAATTTCAAGTATAATTTATAAAGCAAAGCCAAGCGAAGTTAAACTTGTTATGGTAGACCCAAAAGTTGTAGAACTTTCAGTTTATAATGGAATACCACACTTATTAATACCAGTTGTTACAGATCCTAAAAAAGCTGCT
>CAJKKA010000059.1 GCA_905200315.1 uncultured Clostridium sp. | reverse complement strand
CAGTGAAGTATATAAAAGTAAGCCATTTTATAAATTTATAGGAATAGCCTTTAAAACATACATAATAATAGAAATGGACAAAGAAATGTACATAATAGACCAACATGCGGCACACGAAAGAATTATGTATGAAAAAGTAAAAAAGAATTTTTATAAAGAAACAGAAAAAGACTCACAACTTATGATTTTGCCAGACATAATAACACTTACACATAAAGAAATGAATATAGCAAAAGATAATCTAGACTTATTTGAAAAAGCAGGATTCATAATAGAAGAATTTGGTGAAAATACAATAAAAATTTCAGGAACACCAAGTATATTGTTAGATTTAGATACAAAGGAATTATTCTTAGAAACTTTAGATGAAATAAATACAGTAGCAAGAACAGCAAAACAAGAAATAGAAGAAAGATTTATAGCAACTGTTGCCTGCAAAGCAGCTGTTAAAGCACATATGGCATTAACAAAAGAAGAAGTAGATAGCTTAATGGACAAATTATTAGAATTACCAAATCCATTTACATGTCCACACGGAAGACCAACAGCTATAAAAATGACAAAATACGACATTGAAAGAAAATTTGCTAGAAAGTAGGAAAATATGAAAATTATAATATTTTTAATAATTACAATATTGTATTTAGCATTAATAGCTATAACAACATCAAATATGAAAGTATTTGAAATAAAAAATAAAGTTGTATTTATAATAATAGGATTTATAATAAATTTTATTGCAACATTAATTGTTATAAATATAGCAAATATAAGTGCAAAAAATGCCGAGGCAACAAGTTTTATAAAAAATGTAGATTTATTTATATTTACTGCAGTAAATGGAATAATCACTATGCCAACAATTGCAAAATATATGAATAATTATAAAATGAAAATAATAGAAAAAAATATTTTTAATAGAAAAATTTTGACAATAGCTATTATATTTACTATAGTATTAGTAATTGAAGTAAGTTATATAAAAGGATTGAAAATATAATGAATACAAAACCAAAAGTAATTGTAATATGTGGCCCAACAGCATCAGGAAAAACAAGCCTATCTGTTGAACTTGCAAAAAAATGTAATGGAGAAATAATATCTGCAGATTCAATGCAAATATATAAAGATATGAATATAGGAACAGCAAAAGTAACTCAAGAAGAAATGCAAGGAATAAAACATTATATGATAGATATAGTTTATCCAACAGAAAGATATAGTGTTGCAGAATTTAAAGTACAAGCAGAAAAAGCAATAGAAGAAATATTAAAAAAAGGAAAAACGCCTATAATTGCTGGAGGAACAGGTTTATACGTTAATAGTTTAATTTATAATATACAATATAATGATATAAAAATTGACGAAAAATACAGAAAATATTTAGAAGAGCGAGTAGAAAAAGAAGGCTTACAAAGTTTATATGAAGAGGCTAAGAATATAGATTTTGAAGCAATGAAAAGTATAAGCAAAAATGATAAAAAAAGAATACTAAGAGTACTAGAAATGTATCATCAAACAGGAAAAACAAAAACAGAGCTTGAAAAAGAATCTAGAAAAGAAGAAGTAAAATACGATTACAAAGTATATGCAATAAATTGGGAAAGAGAAGAATTATACAAAAGAATAAACAAAAGAGTAGATATAATGATAGAGCAAGGCTTAATAAAAGAAGTAGAAAAAATACTAAAAAAATATGATAAATTCCCAACAGCAATGCAAGGACTAGGTTATAAAGAAGTAGTAGAATATTTAGATAAAAAAATAACCAAAGAAGAAATGATAGAAAAAATAAAAATGGAAACAAGAAGATATGCCAAAAGACAAATAACATGGTTTAAAAAAATAGAAAATGTAAAATGGATACAAGGAAATGAAGCAATATCTAATAACATAAATTTGATTTTAAAATAAATTATAAATTAATTATACTATAAAAAATAATGTCAAACGTTGTAGGGGTCGGCGTCCTCGACGACCCGCTTTTATAAATTGTATAAAATTCATATTTGAGGTGTAGGGGCGGACGCCTCTGTCCGCCCGTAAAAGCATTAATACAAAATAAATTAAAAATTGGAGGTAATAGATTGAAAAATAACAAAAAAATAAAAATGCTATTGTTAAAAATAATAATTATTCTAATAACCATACTAATAATTGCATATATAATTTTTGAAGTTGGAAACCTTCTATTACAGCCAACAGATATTGTTACTGTTGAAAATGGAAAAATATCATCAGAAACATCAACAGAAGGGTACATAATAAGAGAAGAAACTGTATTAAAAGGTGAAAATTACAAAAATGGTATGTCTCAAATAAAAGCAGAAGGAGAGAAAATATCTGTAAATGAAAATGCTTTTAGATATTATACAAAAGACGAAGAAAGTTTAAACAATAAAATAAAAGAACTCGATAATAAAATTGCAGAGGCTCAAAGTGAAGAAAATAATATTTTTTCTAGTGATGTAAAAGTAATTGAAAATGAAATAGAAAACAAAATAAATAAAATGAACAATGTCAGAGATGCACAAAAACTGCAAGAGTACAAAGGCGAAATTGAAGAATTAATAAAAAAGAAAACAAAAATTATTGGTGAATTAAGTCCAACGGGTTCGTATATGAAAAATCTAATTCAAAAAAGAAGTGAATATGAAAAGCAATTAAATTCTGGAAGTGAATACATGAAAGCTCAAAATAGTGGAGTAGTTTCATATAAAGTAGATGGATTAGAAGAAAAATTAAATGTAAATTCTTTAGATAATATAACAGAAGAATTTTTAAATAAATTGAATTTAAAAACTGGACAAATAATACCTAGCAGTAATGAGAGCGGAAAAATTGTTAATAATTATTACTGCTACATTGCAACAGTAATAAAAAACAATGATACACAAAAATTAGAAGAGGGAAAATATGTAAAAATAAGGCTTACAAATGGTGATGAAATTTCTGCAAAAGTGGAAAAATTAAAACCAGATAATGATAAATATATAGCAATATTAAAAATTACAAAAGATGTAGAAGAGTTAATTGAATATAGAAAAATAAATTTCGACATAATATATTGGAGCTACAGTGGATTAAAAGTTCCAAACACATCATTAATGGAAGAAAATGGATTAAAATATGTAGTAAGAGTGCGAGCAGGATATAAAGATAAAATCCTAGTAAAAGTTAATAAAAGTAACGAAACTTACAGTATCATAGAAGATTATTCAACAGACGAATTAAAAGAATTAGGATGGACATCAAATGAAATTGTAAATAATAAGAGTATAGGAATATATGACGAAATAATGGTAAATCCAAAATAAATATTACAAAAATATTACAAAAACATTAAAAAAAAATTACAAATATAAAAACTATTGACAAAAAACAAAAAAAGTAGGATACTATGTGCATACGTTAAGAAGAAAATTATTAGGAGGTTGTTCAAATGGCAGGAGCTATAATGAATAAATTATGGGAAACATTAGGAATGGGAAATGATAGAGAAGAAGACGAAGACTTCGAAAACGAAATAGATTATGATTACGATGAATATGAAGAAGATGAAGAAAACGAGGGAAGAGGAATCTTCGGAAACTTAGGTAGAAAAAATAGAGAAAAAATAGTTGCTATGCCACAAACACAATCAATAAAAATGGTTATATCACAACCAACAACATTTGAACAATCAGAAGAAATATGTGAATCATTAAAACAAAAAAAATCTGTCATAGTAAACTTAGAATATGTAAACAAAGATGTTGCTAGAAGAATTGTAGATTTTATAAGTGGTGGTGTATTTGCACTTAATGGACATATTCAAAAAGTATCTAATTCAATATTCTTAGTTGCACCAATGAATTACGAAATAACAAATGAAATGGCTAGAGAAGAAATAAAAAATAAACTTTCAGTATCATGGTTAAAAAACAATGGATAATGGAATAATATAATATGTAACATTTAAGGAGGAAATATAATGCTAACACCATTAGATATAGAAAATAAAAAATTCTCAAAACAAATGATGAATGGATACAGTATAGACGAAGTAGATGATTTCCTAGATGAACTAACAATAGATTATGAAAAAATGTATAAAGAATTACAAGAAACAAAATCTAAAGTAGAGGAATTAAACAAAAACTTAGAACACTACAAAAATATAGAAGAGACTTTACAAAGTACATTAATAATGGCACAATCAACTGCAGAAGAAGTAAAAAAAGTTGCAAGACAACAAGCAGACCAAATAATAGCAGACGCAAAAGGAACTGCACAAAAAAATGTAGATGATTTAGAATTAGAAATAGTATCAAAGAAAAAAGAATTAGAAGATACTAAAAAACAATTTGATATATATAAAGCAAAAATGGAAGCCTTATTAATATCACAATTAGAATTATTAAAAGATGTAAAAGAAGATTAAAAGAATGCAAGAAATTGCATTCTTTTTTTGTAATATTCTATTGAAAAATAACGAATTTTAATATATTATATACAAGAAAATAAGAAAAAGGAAGAAGTATTGAATGTATTTAAAAAGATTAGAATTACAAGGGTTTAAATCGTTTGCAGATAAAACAGTATTAGAATTAATGCCAGGACTAACAACAGTTATTGGACCAAATGGGTCAGGGAAAAGTAACATTTCAGATGCTATTCGTTGGGTACTAGGAGAGCAAAGCATGAAGTCTTTAAGAGGAACAAAATCTGAAGACATTATATTTGCTGGAACTCAAAACAGAAAATCTTTAGGGTTTGCAGAAGCTTCTTTAGTATTTGATAATAGTGATGAGAAATTACCAATAGAATATAGTGAAGTTACAGTTACAAGAAAAATATACAGAAGTGGTGAGTCTGGTTACTACATAAATAAAACACCTTGCCGTTTAAAAGATATATTAGAATTATTTATGGACACAGGAATTGGAAAAGACGGTTACTCAATTATAGGACAAGGAAAAATAGATGATATTTTAAGTAATAAATCTGAAGATAGAAGACACATATTTGAAGAAGCTGCGGGAATCGTTAAATATAGAGCAAGAAAAGAAGAATCAGAAAAAAAGCTAGAACATACAAAGCTAAACTTACTTAGAGTAGATGACATTGTAACAGAGATAGAAGGAAGTATAGGTCCACTAAAAGAACAATCTGAAAAAGCAAAAAAATATTTAGATTATAGAGAAAATTTAAAAAATATTGAAGTAGGATTATTTTTACACAATATAGAAGAAAACAAAAATAATTTAAGCAAAATAGAAGAAGATGAAAAAATATTAAAAGAAAACTATGAAGATGAACTTACAAAACAAAATAAATTTCAAATTCAAAAAGACGACTTAAAAAGTGATATAGATAATATTACAAATCAAATAGAAGAAATGCAAAAATTAGGATTTGAAAGCACCAATAAAATAGAAAAAATAAATTCAGATATAAAAGTAAACGAAGAAAGAATTTCTAATAATGAAATAAACTACAAAAGATTTGAAGAAGATATAAACGAAACCAAAAACAAAATAGAAGAGTTAAAAGAAGAACAAAAAACAAAAGAAAATAAGAAAGAAAATCTATATAAGAATAAAGAAAAATTTGAAGCTGAATTAAAACAAAAACAAGAAGAACTAGAAAAAATTTCAGGCAAACTTTCAGAAAAAGAAATTGAAATAGAAGAAAAAAAGAAAAAAGTAGAAGCAAATGTAGATTTAAAATATGAAAATCAAAATGTAATAAGTACACAAAATGCAACATTTGAAGAAGTAGAAAAAAGAGAAAAAACATTAAAAAATGAAGTACAAACAACAATTTCAGAATTAGATTCTTCTAGAATAACAAAAGGAGAAATAGAAAAAGAATTCTCTGAAATAGAATCTAAAAGAAATAAAGCACAAGAAAAACTAAACAATATAAACGAAAAAAGAGCAGAAAGCACACAAAAAATAAAAGAATATGAAGATGAAATAAATAGAATATCTTATAACATTAGAATGAAAGATTCTAGACTTAAATTCTTGCAAGAAACAGAAAAGGAAAAAGAAGGGTATACAAAAAGTGTTAAAAACTTGCTATTAGACTGTGATAAAAATAAAGAACTATCAAAAGGTGTATGCGGAGTTTTAGCAAATATTGTTTCAACAGAAAAAGAATACGAAACAGCAATAGAAATGTGCTTAGGTGGAAGCCTACAAAACATAGTTACAGAAACAGAATCAGAAGCTAAAAAATTAGTAGAACATTTACGTAAAAATAATATGGGACGTGCATCATTCTTACCAATTACATCTGTAAAAGGAAGAAAAATTGATAAATACGATTCAAAACATATAAATGGAATTATAGGTGTAGCTTCAGACTTAGTTAAATATGAAAAAAAATATGAAGGAATTATATTAAGTTTACTTGGAAGAACAATAATTGTAGACAATATGGACAATGGAGTTGAACTTGCAAAGAAAAATAGATATAGTTTTAGAATTGTAACTTTAAAAGGAGACGTAATAAATCCATCTGGTTCAATTACAGGTGGTTCTGTAATGCAAAAAACAGTTAATATTTTAGGCCGTAGCAGAGAAATAGAAAGTATACAAAAAGAGATAAATGTACTAAATAAAAAATTAGAAAATATCCAAAAAGAAAAAGAAAATTATTTAAGCGATATAGAAGATGTATTAGAAGAAGCAAGTTCTTTAGAACAAAATATGCAAGAAATAGATATTACATATGCAACAGAAAAGCAAAAAATGGTATCAATAGAAGAAAATGTAGAACGTTTAGAAAATAGACTTGATAGACTAAAACAAGAGCAAGAATCAATAATAAACAAAAAGCAAGAATTAAATTCAATTAAAGAGGAAGCAAAAGAGCAAATTGAAAAATTATCAAAAGAAAACGAAGAATTAAACAATGTTATAGAAGAATTTGCTAACTTAAATAAAGATAATCAAAAATATATAGATGATTTGAATTTTGATATTACAAATCTTAAAATTTCTGTATCTTCATTTGAAGAAAGTGAAATGTCTATTAAAGAAATGACAGAAAGAATAGGAGAAGATATAAAAAATAACGAAGAAAGTATAAGAAATAAACAAGAACAACTTTCTAATATTAAAAATGATAATGAACAACTTATGAATAACATAAATGAGCTAAAAAATAAAATTACACAGATAAAAGAAGATGTAGAAAATAGCGGTAATAAAGTAGAAAAATTAAAAGAAGAAAGAATAAAATCTAATGAAAAATTAGAAAAAACAGAAAAAGAAATAGAAAGCTTATTTAAAACAATAGAAGGGTTAAAAGAACAATTAGTAAAAATAGATGTAAAGAAAACAAAAACTGCACAAGATATAGAAGACATAATAAATAAAATGTGGGAAGAATATGAATTAACACCAAATTCATGCGAAAACTACGAAAAACCAGTAAATGTTGCTCAAACACAAAAAAGAGTAAAAGAAATAAGAGAAAAAATTAAAAAATTAGGAAGTATAAATGTAGACTCAATAGAAGAATATAAACAACTAAAAGAAAGATACGACTTTATGTGTGAACAACGTTTAGATTTAGAAGATGCAATAGCAAAATTAAAGAAAATAATAAATGAAATGACACAAGTAATGAAAGAACAATTTAGCGAGAAATTTAAAATTATAAATAAAAACTTTAACGAAGTATTTAAAGAACTATTTGGTGGAGGAAAAGCAGAATTAATACTAACAGATGAACAAAATATTCTAGAATGTGGAATAGAAATACAAGCACAACCAACAGGAAAAAAACTACAAAATATGTCTTTACTATCTGGAGGAGAAAGAGCCTTAACAGCAATAGCATTATTATTTGCAATACTAAAAATAAATCCATCTCCATTCTGTGTACTAGACGAAATAGAAGCAGCCTTAGACGATGTAAATGTATTTAGATATGCAGATTACCTAAAGAAATTTACAAAAGAAACACAATTCTTAGTAATAACACATAGAAAAGGAACAATGGAAGCAGCAGACACAGTATATGGTGTAACAATGGAAGAAAACGGAATAAGTAAATTGCTATCAATGAAATTAAAATAAAAATAATATAAGAACATTTGAAAAATTAAAATTTAACGTTGTAGGGGTCGGCGGCCTTAGGCGACCCGAAAACGAAACAAAAACATACAAATAAAATAATGTCAAATAAGATATCAAAATATTATTCTACATTTTTTAAAATAGAAAAAAACGATAAAACGGGTCGTCGAGGACGCCGACCCCTACAAATGCCAAGATACCAATTATTGTTTCTACGTTAAAAAGTTTAACCAACAAGGAAATAGAAAACAAAATCTGGCAACGAAATTATGAAGAAATAGAAAAACTATAAAAATAATTAATATATACTTTGAATATAAAATATAATTGTTAAATATAAGAAAAAGGACACGAAATATCGTGTCCTTTAAAGTTTCAGCCATAAACAAGTATTTAAGCAATACTACTTAATGGTTGAGGAGTTGAGATTGTAGAAAGGTAAAGGTCTATGATCTGAAATGAGATTGGATTCTCAAAGTTATAAAAGTCTTTTTTTAATACTCCATTATTATATTTGATGAAATTAATAGCTTCATCTAATTGAGATCCTTTAACATTAAATACCTTTGCTTTACCAGTTACTTTGTTGTAAATAATAATCTGTTTTTTTGACATTTTTAACTCTCTCCTTTTAAAAAATATAATATAAGTTAACATAAATATTATAACACCATTAAATAAATTAATCAATATTTTACAATAAAAAATTAAACTAAAATATAAAGATTGTAATATTTTTTTAATTTACACATATATATTTAAAAAGCTTGTACAAAGGAGATGGATATATATGTGGTATACAAAAAGCTTAGGTGAAGTTAAGCGAGATTTAAGAACAAATTTTGATTATGGTTTAACAGAAGAAGAGGTAACAAGAAGGCAAGAGATAAGTGGACCTAATAGACTAAAAGAGAAGAAGAAGGAAAGTTTTTTTATAAAATTTATTAAACAGTTTAATGACTTTATGATAATAATTTTAATTATTGCATCAATAATTTCTGCACTAGTTAGTTATTTTGAAGGAAGTGGAGATTATTTTGACTCAATAATTATTATAGCAATTGTAATATTTAATAGTTTAATGGGAGTAATACAA
>CAJKKA010000058.1 GCA_905200315.1 uncultured Clostridium sp. | reverse complement strand
AAACCGGGAGGAGACAATAAAGATCCAGGTAAAGACGATAATCAAAAACCGGGAGAAGACAATAAAGACCCAGGTAAAGACGATAATCAAAACCCGGGAGGAGACAATAAAAATCCAGGTAAAGACGATAATCAAAAACCAGGAGGAGACAATAAAGATCCAGGTAAAGACGATAATCAAACCCCAGGAGAAGACAATAAAGACCAAGAGGAAGACAATAATCAAAAATCAGAAGAAAAAAATACTATTATTAAAGGAAGATTACCAAATACCGGAATTGGCTATAAAGTGATTATAAATGCAATTGCTATATTTGCAGTAATTATTTTAATAAAAAGTATACCTTTAATTAGAAAGAAATTAAATAAAAAATAATTAATAATCCGCCCGCTAAAGCAATTTGCTTTGGCGGGTTTTTCTAGTTACATGAAGTCGGATGCCTCTGTCCGCCTATGTATGGAAAAATATAAAATTATGCTAGAAAATCAAATCTTGCTGAATTGTAACCTTTTTTTATTTAATAGTACTATTTTTATAGACTTTTCCGAGATTTCGTAGTAAAATAGTACAGAATATTGATACAATTTATGGAGGAATAAAATGAACGAATATAGAACACATAATTGTGGTGAATTAAATGAGAAAAATATAGGAAGTGAGGTTAAGCTTTCTGGTTGGGTGCAAAAAATAAGAAACCTTGGAGGAATGGTGTTTATTGACTTAAGAGATCAATTTGGTATTACTCAAATTGTTGTTTCAAGTGAAGAAATGCAAAACAAGGTTAAAGAAATAACAACAGAAAGTAGTGTGTGTATTTCTGGAAAAGTTGTGGAAAGAGCAAGTAAAAATTCCAAACTTTCAACAGGTAGTATTGAAGTTGTTACAAATAGTATAGAAGTTTTAGGAAAATGCAAAAATGTTCTTCCTTTCGAAGTGAATACAGACCAAGAAGTTAGGGAAGACTTAAGATTAGAATATAGATTTTTAGATTTAAGAAACGAGAAATTGCACAACAATATTTTGCTACGTTCTAAAATTTTAAAAACATTAAGAGATAAAATGGATGAATTAGGATTTGCTGAAATTCAAACACCAATTTTAGCAAACTCATCACCAGAAGGTGCAAGAGATTTCTTGGTTCCAAGTAGATTACACCCAGGAGAATTTTATGCACTTCCACAAGCACCACAACAATTTAAACAATTATTAATGGTAGGTGGATTTGATAAATATTTTCAAATTGCACCATGTTTTAGAGATGAAGACCCTCGTGCAGATAGAGCACCAGGAGAATTTTATCAACTAGACTTTGAAATGGCATATAGTACACAAGAAGATGTATTTAAGATATTAGAAGAAGTTGTACCATATACATTTAAGAAGTTCACAAATTGGAAAGTTAATGAAGGTGAATTTGTACGTATTCCATACAGAGAAGCTATGGAGAAATATGGAATAGATAAACCAGATTTAAGAAACCCACTAATAATACAAGATGTTACAAAAGTATTTGAACATTCAGAATTTAAAGCATTTGCAGGAAAAACTGTAAAAGCAATAGTAGTAGAAAATGGAGCAGAGCAAGGGAGAAAATTCTTTGATAAAATGACAGACTTTGCAGTAGAAGAAGCAGGAGCTAAAGGTTTAGCTTGGGTAAAATTCGAACAAGATGGAAATGTTCAAGGTGGAATTGCAAAATTTATTAATGAAGAAATGCAAAAAGAATTAGTAGAAAACTATGGAGTAAAACCAAATTCAAGTATTTTCTTTATAGGAGATGAATTTGAAACAGCACAAAAAATTGCAGGATTAGTTAGAATAGAACTTGGAAAACGTTTAGATTTAATAGAAAAAAATGTATACAAATTCTGTTGGATAGTAGATTTTCCAATGTATGAATTATCAGATGAAGGAAAAATAGACTTTTGTCATAACCCATTCTCAATGCCACAAGGAGGAATGGAAGCACTAGAAAAAATGGAACCATTGGACATACTAGCATATCAATACGATTTAGTATGTAATGGCTATGAAATGGCATCTGGAGCAGTTAGAAATCATAACCCAGAAATAATGGTAAAAGCATTTGAAATAGCAGGATATGAAGAAGAAGAAATAAAAAATAGATTTGGAGCATTATACAATGCATTTCAATACGGAACACCACCACATGCTGGAGCTGCACCAGGAGTAGACAGAATGGTAATGTTAATAACAGATTCACAAAACATAAGAGAAATAATAGCATTCCCTAAAAACAAAAAAGCAAGAGATTTATTAATGAGAGCACCATCAAAAGTAATGGCAGAACAATTAAAAGACGTACACATCAAAATAGATGAATAAAAATGTTTAAATACTTAATAACATATATATTGTTTTTTATGCCTTGGTGTCGCAATCTTCGAATAAAAAATGGTTTATCAACCATTTGCCTACATAATTATATTTTTATAAAAATAACTTTTATATTTACAGTATAAAGATCTAAATTAATAAAATGAAGATTGCTCCAATCGCACTCGCAGATGTAACTGCTCGTTTGGTCGCTTACGCGGCATTTCAAAACAAATATATTTATTATTATATAATGAAATATAAAAAAATAATGTCAAACATTGTAGGGGTCGACGTCCTCGGCGACCCGGAATAAATATTATGATGTTGAAAATATAAAAAAATAAACTAATTTATAATTTTAATGAAAGGAATGAGATAGATGGAAAATAAGAAAAAATTTTATATAACCACACCAATATATTATCCAAGTGGTAAATTCCATATAGGAACAGCATATACAACAATTCTTACAGACACAATAAAAAGATATAAAGCTCTTAGAAACTACGATTCTTATATGCTAACTGGATTAGATGAACACGGACAAAAAATTCAAACAGTTGCAGAAAAAGAAGGTAGTAAACCACAAGAATATGTTGATAAAATGGCAGAAGCAACAAAAAAATTATGGAAAGATATGAATATAAGTTATAGCGACTTTATTAGAACAACAGATAAACGTCACGAAGAAACTGTTGCTAAAATATTCGAAAAGCTATTAGCACAAGGAGATATATACAAAGGTGAGTACGAAGGTTGGTATTGTATGCCTTGTGAAACATATTTTACACAAACACAATTAGTAGATGGAAAATGTCCAGATTGTGGTAGAGATGTACAACTTATGAAAGAAGAAACATATTTCTTCAATATGAAAAAATACCAAAAAAGATTAGAAGAATTTTATGAGAAAAATCCAGATTTTATACAACCAGAAAGTAGGAAAAATGAATTATTTAATAACTTTATAAAACCAGGTGTAGAAGATTTATGTGTTAGTAGAACAAGTTTCGATTGGGGAGTTAAAGTACCAAGTGACCCTAAACACGTAGTATATGTTTGGCTAGATGCTTTAACAAACTACATTACAGCACTTGGATATATGCAAGAAGATGATAGCAAATTTAAAAAATATTGGCCAGCAGATCTTCATATAATTGGAAAAGATATAATAAGATTTCATGGTATTTATTGGCCTATATTCTTAATGGCATTAGATTTACCACTTCCTAAAAAAATATATGCACACGGATTTATTTCAATAAGAGATGGAAAAATGTCAAAATCTAAAGGTAATGTTATTTACCCAGAGAATCTAACAGAAAGATATGGAGTAGATGCTACGAAATATTTCTTATTAAGAGAGTTTGCTTTTGACCAAGATATTTCATTTACACCAGAAAGTTTTGTAAATAGATTTAATGCAGATTTAGCAAATGATTTAGGAAATTTACTAAACAGAACAGTAGGAATGATTAATAAATACTTTGAAGGAAAAGTAGATGCATCAGAAGCTAAAACAACAGAAATAGATGCAAAATTAGAAGAAAAAGTATTAAGCAATATAATTGAAATAGAAAAGCTTATGGATGATTTACATGTAAGTAATTCACTTGAAAAAATATGGGAAATAATTTCTATTTCTAATAAATATATAGATGAAACAGAGCCATGGAAACTAGCAAAATCTGAAAATGAAGAAGATAGAAAAATATTAGTTTCTGTAATGGCACACTTAGTTGAAAACCTTAGAATAGTAGGAACAATGTTGCAAGCATATATGCCAGAAACAGCAGAAAAAATATTAAATACACTTAATGTAGAAAATAGACAATGGGAAGACATAAAAGAAATTCATTCAAATAGCGGAATAATAGAAGTTCCAAGCAAAATAGAACCATTATTTGCACGTTTAGATGTAAAAGAAGAAATGGAATATTTAGAAAACCTAATAAAAGGAAATAGAAGATAAAAAATAAAAAGACACGAATACGAAATGAAATATTAATAGTCATTTTGCATTCGTGCTTTTAAAATTGTAACAAAAATGTAATATAAAAACGACATTTCATATGATATAATAAAACAGAATAAATATTTTGAGGAGAACAAAATGAAATCAGAGAAGCGGAATAACATTAACAAGTTTAGTTATATATGTAATTGGATTAACTATATTATTTGCGACAATTGCAAACTTAACTATTTATTTTAATAAAAATTCTAGGAGCATAGAATTTACAACAAATAATTCAGCTCAATTAACTAGATTAAATCAATATTTAATTTCAGATACAAAAAATAAAAATATAAAATCTGTTAATGTTGAAAATAATATTATTCAAATAAATGTTGATAATGAAGAAATAAAATATATTTATGATTCAGAAAGTAAAGGAATATATAGAAATAAAGTAAAAATAAGTAATGATGTACAATTAGCAAAATTTTCAAAAGAAACTGTATATGATAAAAGTAAAATAACTATAGAAATTGTAATAGGAGAACAAGAAAAAGTAAGCAAAACTTTAGAATTTATTATATAAAAACTTAATACAAAAGAGAGGAGAAAAATATGGAGATAAAACGTAGACAACCTATAGGAATAGAATTGGTTAGAAGAGGGGTAGTTACAGAAGATGATATAGAAAAAGCATTAAATTATCAAAAAGAACATCCAAATCAAAAAATAGGTGAAATTTTAAATATATTAAAAGCTTGTGATTCTCAAGTTTTAATAGATGCTATAGCAGAAATTGAAGGAGAAAAAGGAATATTATTAACACCTAGAAATATTTTAATAAATGTTCAAGATTATATTTCTTTAGATGTAGCAAGGCAAAATAAAGCAGTACCATTTGAAATAGAAAATGGTAAAATAAAAGTATGTTTTTCAAGTACAATTAACAGAAGGTCTATGGAAAATATAAGACTAATGCTTTTAAATAAAGGATTAGTTATGGAAAAATACATAACTTTTGAGGACAACATTAATAAAATACTAGATTCATTTGAGGGGAAAATATCTGAAAATATGAGTTCTGAAAATGATATAACAGCATTAGTAGATAGTATTATAAAGACTGCTATAGATAAAAGAACAAGTGATATTCATGTAGAACCACAAGAAGATAAAGTAAGAATACGTTATAGAATAGATGGAGAACTTATAACAGTAGTAGAAATAGATAAAGATAAGCAAAACCATTTAATAGGTAGATTAAAAGCTATTTCTGAAATGCATCAAGAAAAACAAGAAGCACAAGACGGAAGAATTACAACTTATCCAGGATATAATATTCGTGTATCTTCACAAAAAAATATATATGGAGAAAAATTTGTATTAAGATTATTAAAAAAGGACCAAACAATAAAAGGAATTTTTGAATTAGGTTTTCCTAAGGATGAAAAATTGTTAAAAGATTGCTTTAATAAGAAAAATTCAATAGTTGTTGTTGCAGCACCAACAGGAGAGGGGAAAACAACAACATTATATAGTATAATAGACTATTTAAATGCACCAGAGATAAATATAACTACAATAGAAGAACCTGTTGAAATACGTATACCTGGGTTAAACCAAATAGAAATAGATGCAAAAACTAATTTTTCAGATTCTTTAAGGACCGTTTTAAGGCAAGATCCAGATATTATTCTTGTTGGAGAGATAAGAGACAACGAAACTGCAGAAATTGCAATGCAAGCTGGACAAACTGGACATTATGTGTTATCTACAATTCATACAATAGATGCAATAGAAGTTATTACAAGACTTAGAAAATTTGGAGTTTCTAATTATGACATAGCAAGTACACTTGCTACATCTGTTTCACAAAGATTGGTAAGAAAAGTATGCCCATATTGCTCAAAAGAAAGAGAATTTAATGAACAAGAAAAAGAAATAATAAAGAGAATTGGAGATAGATATGGAATAGAGTACAATTTAGATGGAAGAAAAACATTTGATGTTGTAGGATGTAACAAATGTAATCAAACAGGGTATTATGAAAGAATAGGAATTTTTGAGCAATTAATTTTAAATGAAGAAATTAAACAATTAATAGTTGAAAATAAATCAACATTGGAAATAAAAAAAGAAGCAAAGAAGTATGGATATAAACCACTTATAACAGATGGCATACAAAAAGTTGTAGATGGAATAACAACTTTAGATGAATTAAATAATAAGCTTGTGATATACTAAGGAGGAATTAAAATGGTAAATATGGATAAAGTTTTAGATGTTGCAATAGAAAAAGATGCATCAGATATACATCTAGTTAATGAATTAAAGCCAATGCTAAGAATTAGAAGAAAGCTTGAACCAATTGAAGAAATGGATATATTAACACCAGAGGATATGAATGAAATATACGATTATTTGGTTAGAGGAAATGTAGAAAAAGACGAGGTGTATAGAACTACAAAAAGATTAGATGCATCTTACGAATATAAAGATATACGTTTAAGAGTAAACGTTTCTATTGCTAACGAAGTTCCAGTTTTTACATTAAGACTTATAAAAAGTACACTTCCAAGATATGAAGATTTAGGCGTTCCAGATGTTGTAAGACGTATGACATATCAACCACAAGGTTTAATGTTAGTTACAGGAAAAACAAATTCAGGAAAAACAACAACTCTTAATGCACTAATAAATCATATAAATGAAAATCAAAATAGAAAAATATTAACATTGGAAAATCCGGTTGAGTTTAGACACCATAGTAAAAAATCTATGATTATCCAAAAAGAAGTAGGAGAAGGAAGAGATGTTTTAACATTTAGTGATGGTGTAAAAAACTCATTAAGAGAAGACTGCGATATTCTTGTTATTGGAGAGATTAGAGATAAAGAAACTATGGAAGCGGGAATTGAAATGGCTGAATCTGGTCACTTAGTAATTGGAACGCTACATACAAAATCTTGTGCAGAAACTATAGATAGAATGATAAACTTTTATGAAGTGCGTGATCAAGCATCAATAAAATACTTATTGTCATCTGTTCTAAAACTTGTTGTTTCTCAAAGATTATTACCAGATACAAAAGGTGGATTAGCATTATTACCAGAAGTTATGGTTGTAGATAATATAATTGCTGGAATAATAAGAAAAGATAAAATAAGTGTATCCGAAATAGAAGACGCAATACAAAGTGGAGCAGAAAAAGGAAGTATAGGAATTATAAATTCTTTAGCTGAATTATTTGTAGATGAAAGAATAACATTAGAACAAGCAAAATCTCAAATAGAAGAAAAAAATATAGAAATATTAAATAGAACAATTATGCAACTAAAAATAAAAAGAGGTAAAACAAATTAAGGGGGAAAACTTATATGCCTGTTTTTGCATATAAGGCTGTTACAGAAAGTGGCCTAGTAGTAAAAAATAAAATAGAAGAAACAAATAAACATGCTGTAGTTCAAAGATTAAAAAGAAATAATCTTATGCCGATTAGTATTGTGCCTGTTAGAGGGCTAATATTAAATTCTAAAAAGCAAAAAAAAGAAAGAAGAAATGTAACAGATATTAGCCAAATTATGAAAAATGTAAATACGGCTAATATAATGAATCAGGATACTAAAAAATTCACATTAAAAGAAAAAATAATGATTTCACTAAATGCAAATCAAAAAGTTACAACAAGAGATTTGCTTATATTTACAGAAAATTTTTATTTGTTAAAAAAAGCTAATTTTAACAATATACATGCTTTAAATACTATTATTCAAAGTACGGAAAATTGGACTTTCAAAGGTATTTTAGAAGATATTTTGTCGGGATTAGAAGCTGGAGAAAATATGTATACAACTATGGAATATTATTCAAATGTTTTTCCGTATATATATATAAATATGGTAAAAGTAGGAGAACTTTCTGGTTCACTAGAGCAATCGTTAAGTCAAGCAGTAAAGTATTTAGAAGATTCAGATGACTTAAATAGAAGAGTAAGAAAAATGATTATACCAAATGCTGCATTGGTAATATTACTATTAATATTATTAGTTGTTGGAACAAAGTTTGGAATTCCAGTTGTAGAAGGAGTGTACGAGTCTGTTGGAAGTAGTGCTCAATTGCCTGCAGCTACACTGTGGTTTAAACATTTAGTAGAAGCAATAGAAAAATATTGGGTAGTACCAACAATAATAATTGTTGGTAGTGTAGCAGGACTTATATACTATATAAATACTCCAAAGGGAAAATACAATTATCACTTATTTAAATATAAAATGCCAATTTTTGGAGAATTATTTTTTGCAATAGACTTTTCGAGATTTATGAAAGCGATGCTTTTAAATTTACAAAATGGAATGAGAATTCAAGATTCTCTAGATGTTGCAAAAAACGTAGTTTCTAATTATGTTCTATTATCAATAATAGAAACATCAATAAACAATATTATAATGGGAAGTTCATGGATAGAACCATTTGAAAAATCTGGACTAGCAAGTCCAATGATAACAGAAATGTTAAAAATAGGTATGCAAACAGACTTGGCAGAAATGATGGAAAAACTAGTTGAATATATGGAAATGGATATAGAACAAATAATGCAGAAAATAATGGCTGTAATGCCACAAGTAATACAAGCATTAGTTGGTGTTGTGTTAATATTCTTTGTATTAGTTATTTTAGTACCAGCATTGCAAGTATATATGGGTAATTTCTTATTTGATGCAGCAGGTGTGTAGAAATTATACAAGGTTTTGCAAGATAAAATAATAATATAAATAATGTAGGGGCGACCATTGGTCGCCTTTATTAAAAGGAGGCATACAAATGAATATTGGAATAGACATAGGCGGAAGCCATATAGCAATAGGATTAGTAGAAAAAGATGAAATTATAGAAAAAATAGAAATACAAATAAACGAAAAAGATAAAAATCAAATAGAACAATTTATAGAAGATACAATAGTATCAAATATAAATATTTTATTAAGAAAAAACAAAAAGTATCTATCAAATATAAATAAAATTGGAATAGCAATTCCGGGAACAGTTGAAAATAGTAAAATAATAAAAAATGTTGTGAATTTAGGAATAGATGAATTTAACATTTGTGAAAAAATAAAAAAATATTATCCAAATACAGAAATTATTGTAAAAAACGATGCAAAGTGTGCAGCTATAGCAGAAAAATTATATGGAAATATGAAAGAATACAAAAATGGGTTGTTTATATGCTTAGGAACAGGAGTTGGAGGAGCTTTATTTATAAATGGAAAACTATTTGAACCACAAAGATATAGCGGATTTGAAATAGGTCATATGTCAATAAAACAAAGTGGAGAAAAATGCAAATGTGGTAAAATAGGATGTTTTGACATATATGGTTCAATGAAAAATTTTAAAATAAAACTAACACAAAGCTTAAAAATGCCAGCAAATGCAATAAGCTACCAAATACTACCTAATTTAGAAGGAAAAACTACATGGGGATCCCGTTGGCACGTACCAGCACGAAGTCCTTGTCCGCACCGAAATCCGT
>CAJKKA010000057.1 GCA_905200315.1 uncultured Clostridium sp. | reverse complement strand
ATATTTCATGCAAACAGGTCATCATATAAATGTAAATGTATTTGATAGAGCGTTATTAGAAGATGCAATGGAACATCCAGAAAAATACCCACAACTAACAATAAGGGTTTCAGGATATGCTGTAAACTTTATAAAATTAACAAGAGAACAACAATTAGATGTAATACACAGAACAATTCATGAAAGAATGTAATTTAAAATAGCTCCATTTTGCTTAAAAATTGCGAAATGGAGCAAATTTAATAAATATAGGTGGAAAGAATTATGCAAGATAAAAATATGGGATATATCCATTCCTTTGAAAGCTTGGGAGCTTTAGATGGACCAGGAATTAGATTTGTGATATTTATGCAAGGTTGTCATATGAAGTGTAAATATTGTCAAAATAGAGATACATGGCCTACAAACTGTGGAAAACAATATTCTACAGATGAAGTTATACACAAAATTTTAAAATATAAAAATTATTTTATTGCATCTAATGGAGGAGTTACTTTTAGTGGAGGAGAACCTTTATTACAACCAAAATTTTTAATAGATGTATGTACAAGGTTGAAACAAGAAAATATTAATGTTACAATAGACACATCTGGAAATTTAGAATTAACCGAAGATATAAAAAAAGTAATAGATTTAGCGGATTTATTCTTATTAGATATAAAATGTATAAATGAAGAAATTTGTAAAGATTTAATAGGATTTTCTAACAAAAAGGAATTAGCATTTGCTAAATATTTAAGTGGAAATAATAAAAAAATGTGGATAAGACAAGTGCTAGTACCAGGCTATACGGATAAAAAAGAAGATTTAGAAAAATTAAAAGAATTTATAAAATCTTTAAAAACAGTAGAAAAAGTTGAAATATTGCCATATCACGATATGGGTAAACATAAATGGAAAGAATTAGGTTTAAAATATGAATTAGAAAATGTTAAAATACCAACTGAAGAAGATGTAGAAAATGCTAAAAAAATACTTGGAATATAAATGGAGGAATAAATGGAAGAAACTAAAGAATTAAATAAAAAAGTTGAAGATTTATTAAAAGTAACACATGAAGAGCTAATAGAAACATATAAAAGTTTTGATGTGAATAAAACTAACTTGCAAAATGCGTTTGAAACATATAGTACAATGATAAAAGAACATGAAAATAAGGCAAAAGAAGAACTAGAAAATATAGAAGAAACAGAAGAGAAAGAGGTAAAGAAAAAACATGGAAAACACAGTTAAAGACATATATTCAGAAGTATATGCAATATTAAATATGCTAGGAAAAGAATACATAGATAAACTACCAAAAGATATTTATAATATAATAAAAGAAGAAAAATCTTCGGAATATAATCCAGTATATGCTACAACAGTTGCATTAGATAGACAAGTTGTTAAGAAAGAATCAATTAGTATAATAGCATTCTTACATTTAAATTATTGGTGTGATGAAGAAGAAAAAATAAAATTAAGAGAATTATTTGATGAAAATGAAGATAAATATCAAGAAGAGTTAAAACAACAAGAAGAGCAGGAAGTAGAGCAAGAAGATGAAGAGATACAAGATGATAATAATGAAATAGAAATTGGAAAAGAATTTTTATCAATGATTGTATATAAAGAAGAAAATTTTGTACAGAAAATTTTTAATAAAATAAGAAGATTATTTTCAAGAAAAAAAGAAATGTATGAATAAAATTATTTATAAAATAATAAAATAAGATTGACATGTTTTATAATAGTTGTTATACTATATTTAACTTTACCACTACTAAAAGTAGTCGGTCGTCAGAATATTTTGGAGAGTTCACAGCATCTCTCCTTTTTTATTTTGTGAAAAATTTAATAATATTTTCATCTATTAAATTTAGACTTTTTTCTGATAAACGAATATGTTTTAAAATGTCATCATCATAAATTCTTTGCTTACTAATAGTGGTTATTTGATTGATGAGTGCAATACTACCCTTCTTCATTTTAGAAATTTCATTTTTTATTTTTTGGGAATATTCAAAAATAGAATATAAATTTTTTTCTGATGGATTTAAATTGTTTTTTATATCGAATGAAAAATTTTCAAATTGTTTAGAATATAAGTTGTTTAATGCATTGTATATTTCGTTTCCTAAATCAATAGAAGTTTTAGGATATTTTTTATTTTTTTTGGAAGTTAAAGGAATAATGTTTAAAGTTCCATTTTTAGGATTATCAAATTTATTTAAAACAATACAATAATGAAGTCCTCCTAACTCATTACCAATATTGAATCCAAGATTTACTTTTATAATACTTCCACGTTTAAAAGTAATTAATTTAGTTGTATCAAAAACTTTTTCTTCATCATGATAATTGGAAAAGTCATTGATCCAATAAGCTAATAAATGACTTTTTTTAAATTCCATTGAATTTATATGTTTGAGAAATGAAAGGTTAAGTCTTTCTAAAGAATTATTTTTATGTATAATAGCATTTTCTTTTTGAAAATTAAAATCGTTCATTAAAAACCTCCAATTATAAAAATATACTTAATATAAATCCACTTAGAACTCCAATTACATAAAGCAAAGTTGTAATAAATATATTTTCTTTAAGGTTATTGTTAACCCTAAATAATACAAGCAATCCTAAACCTGCATTTACAAGTAATCCAGAAATCATTGTTGAAAGAGGAATTACTCCAGATAAGTTAAGTTGTGTTAAAATTACAGATGAAGCACAATTAGGAATTAGTCCTACAAAACTTGCAAGAATTGGCCCTAAAATTTTATTGCTATTAAAAATACTACTAATAGTATCTTCTCCTATAAAATGTATTAATAAATTTAGTATAAAAGATACAATTATTATAAATACAAATATATTTAAAGAATGTTTTATAGCAGATTTTACAACACCATGTTCACAATCACAATGGTCGTGTTCACAAAGATGTTCAATTTCTTCTTCCATATTTTTTTCTTTACTGTAGAATTTTGAAAATAAATCTATAATAAATCCACAAATCATACCAATTATAAATTTTATTAAAATTACTTTTCCAATAAGACTTATAGGAGCAGCCTCAGAAATTAAAATTGGAAGCATTTCATCAGATGTTGATAAAAAAATGGCAATTAATGTACCTAAACTTATAACTCTTCCAGCATAAAAATTAGCAGCAGCGGCAGAAAAACCACATTGAGGAACAATACCAAGTAAACTTCCAATAGCAGGTCCAAACTTACCAGATTTTTTTATAATATTTTGAGCTTTACCACCAGTTTTGTGTTCCAAATATTCTAAAATTAAATAAGTAACAAACAAAAAAGGCAGTAATTTTATACTATCTATAAGTGTATCTATTATTATATCTAACATAAATCTTCTCCTAAAATAAACTAGAACTTATTTTAGCACAGAATTATGTAATTTACAAGAAAAATTATAAATCTAAATTTTCTTTAATTTCATCAATTTTACTTTTAACAGCATCATAACCATATTTATAGCAAGAATCTAACTTACTTACGTCTAATAAACCACATTTATCAGTATAAATATCTAAAATATAATCACTTTTTGAAAGAGAATTTTCTGAAATTTGTTTTCCCATAATATCAATAGTTTTCATTACATAATCCATAATATTGCTATTTTCATCTATTTCATCACTATGAAAACTAATAGCAATAACTTTGTCTGCGCCTTGCTTTTTTACTTCCTCTACTGGAATATTATCTAAAATTCCACCATCCATAAATAAATGCTCTTTAAATTTACAAGGAGAAAAGGCAGCAGGAAAAGAACTACTTGCAGTTACACTCTTTCCAATTGTAATGTCGGTAATATATCTAGATTTATCTTTTTCATCTTTGGGTATATTATTTGTGAATATATATTCTGTGGAATTTAAAATATCCACAGCTGGAATTACTAATGGTATTTTTACATCCGAAATCCTTTGAACTCCTTTTTTATAAGCAAATCTATTAAATGCCTTTTCTATATTTTCACCACTATGCAAACCTTTTAGTGAAGTTGTTTTGTTAATAAAATAATTACCAACTCCAGAAATTATAGGAGCACTATTAACATTAATAATCTCTTTGGCATATCTTTTAAATAACTCGTATATGTAATAAGGAGAGTAACCGATGGCGTATAAACTAGCAATAATACTACCACTACTGCAACCGCCAATAATATCTATATTAATATTTTCTTCCTCGAAAGCTTTTAAAGCACCTGCATGAGCAATTCCTCTAATTCCACCACCAGAAAGAGCTAATCCAATTTTCATAAATAACACCTCTTATAATTATATTATTAACAAACATAAAATGTTTATACAAATTGCAAGCTTTTGCTTGATTTTTATGGTAAACTATGTTAGAATAGGCAAAGTTGAAAAGTGAGAGCTTTTCTCCTTACTCATTGTAACAATGGGTTATATATCCAAAAGGAGGTGAAAATAATGAATAAATACGAAAGTGTTATCATTATTAATCCATCTGTTGAAGAAGAAGGAATGAAAAACCTTATTAAAACTTTTACAGATTTGATTAATAAAAATGGTAAAGTTGAAAAAGTAGACGAGTTAGGTAAAAAGAAATTAGCTTATGAAGTTAAGAAAAACAAAGAAGCTTATTATGTAGTATTTACTTTTGAAGCTGCACCAGAATCTATAGCAGAATTAGAAAGAAACTATAGAATTACAGATGAAGTAATTAAATTTATAGTTGTAAGAAAAGACGAAAAATAAGAAGTAGGGAGCCTTCTAGAAAGGTTTAGGTAATTGTAAATGAACAAAGTAATTTTAATGGGAAGATTAACAAGAGATCCAGAAGTTAGATATACACAAACTAACAATACTATGGTTGCAACATTTTCTTTAGCAGTAAATAGAAGATTTGTACGTCAAGGTGAAGAAAGACAAGCAGATTTTATAAACATAGTTGCATGGGGAAAAACAGCAGAATTCTGTAGTAAATATTTTAGAAAAGGTCAACAAGTTGGAATAATTGGAAGAATCCAAACAAGAACTTGGGATGATGATCAAGGACAAAAACACTATGTAACAGAAGTTGTTGCAGAAGAAACATATTTTGCAGATAGTAAAAGAGATGGAGATGCAAGTGGTTTTGAAAATACATTTGGAGAAATGCCAGGTGGAAATTCAGACTTTGAAACTACTTCAGGAGATGATTTACCATTTTAAGTAAAGAAAGGGGGAAAATGAAATGGCAGACAAAAAACATAACAATAATAGAAGAAACAACGATGATGATTACAATCCAAGATTCAGAAAAATGAGAAAAAAAGTATGTCCTTTATGTGCTAATAAAGATTTAGTATTAGATTATAAAAATGCTGAACAATTAAAAAAATTCATAAATGATAAAGGTAAAATACTACCAAGAAGAGCAACAGGAGCATGTGCTAAACATCAAAGAGACATTACTTTAGAAGTAAAAAGAGCAAGACATATTGCTGTATTACCATATACAACATTATAATAAAAAATATTAATTATTGATAAATTTTTGTAATATTACATATAATAATATTACTTGAAACATAAAGTTTTCAGCATTATATAATGTTTTAATAAATGTTAATCGCCTCCTAGAGGGCGAAATATAAATAGAGCTAGGTAATAAATGTATAGGGAGCTTATTTTTATGGCTCTCTATTTTTGTGCTTAAATAAAAGGTGGTGAAAAAATAAAATTAGAAAGAGGAAAATCAAAATATGTTTCCTACATTAGAAAAATATATAAAAGATAAAAAAGATGTTTTGGTATTAAGGAAAAAGCAAAATGAAATAATGTTTAATGCTATAAATATAATTTCAATGACTTTTCAACAAAATATTGATATTACGTTTAAAAACATAGTTGAGTTTTACAACGAAATTTATAAGGAATTAAATTTGTAAAAAAAAAGCAGAATTAATTTAATCCCGCTTTTAAAATTGTGCAAATGTCTTTTGTCGAATTTCTATTTGAAATTTTTTTTGTGTTTTCTTTCATTTGTTTTAATTTCGCATCATTTGATATAAAGTTAGAAATTGTTTCTGTTATATTCATTTGTTTTTTTAGCCAAATTCCAATGTTTGAATGCTCTAAAAATTGAGCATTTTCTTCTTCTTGACCTGGTATTGGGTTTATAATAATCATTGGAAGTCCTGAAACTAAGCTTTCTGTGGTTGTTAGTCCACCTGGTTTTGTAATAACTATATCTGAAATAGCCATTAATTCTGGAACATTGTTTACAAATTCAAATACTCTTATAAAATCTGTTTTATTAGCAGCTTTTACAATTTGATTAAAATCTTCATACATTTTTTTATTTTTTCCTGAAATTGCAATAACTTGTATATTGTTAAAATCATTTACAAGTGTATTAAAAATTTCTAAAGTTCTAGATTTTCCAAGACCAAATTTTCCGCCAGCAAAAAATAAAATTGTTTTTAAATTTTCTTTAAAACCTAAAGAGTTTAATATTTTGCTTGTATTAAAGGTTTCTAAAAATTTATTAGAAATTGGAATTCCTGTTGCAAATATCTTATTCTCAGGAATATTTTTTGAAATTAAATATTCTTTCATTTTATTATGTGCAACAAAAAAATAATCTGTATAATCACTTCCTACAAGCCATTGGTCATGAGGAGCAAAGTCTGTTAGAATTGTTGCAATTTTTGAAGTTATTTTGCCTTTTCTTTTTAAATAACTGCACATTTGACTGCCGAATGGATGTGTAGAAATAATTAAATCTGGATTTTTTTCTCGTAATAAACGTAATAATTTAATTGCAAAAACTTGATTAGATCTTGTTGTAATATGAGCAAGAGGACCTTTTTGAGAATCACTATAAATTTTCCCCCATGCCCAAGGTGCCTTTTGGGCCATTTCATTGTATGCAGTAGTTGTAATTTTTTCTATAGGTTTATTTATGTATTTCATACAGTCTATTAATTCTACATCTATATTTTCATAATTACTGCTTAAATAATTTTTTATAGAATTAGCAGCAGAAAGATGACCACCACCATAAGATGCGTAAAATATTAATATTTTTTTCATTTAAAAATCTCCTTATAATCTACATATAAGCCAAAATAATTAATTAATCTAAAATTTCATCGAAGCTCCCCATTCACGCCATTCTAACAAAATTCAAAGAATTTTGAAGAATGGCGGAAAGGTCCCCACTTGCTTCGCGAAATTTAATCTTAATTATTATTTTGTCTTTCTAATAATTTTAAAAAATTCTAACATAAATTAAATAAAAATTCAAAAAATGGAATATTTTTTTTTAAATTTATGCAAAATATTATAAAAAAAGTGTAGGTGTTTTTATGAAAGAAAATATTAAAAAAGCAATTAATAATAAATTTGTTAGAATTATAATAATTGTTGCAATTTTACTTTTAAGTTTATTGGTGAGTTTTATAATTTATCAAAATGAAAAATATATTCAAGTTTCTGAAAATGATTATAATCAATCTTTGTATGAATTAATAAATTATGTGCAAAATGTGGAAACTTATCTTGCAAAATCTGTAATATCCACAACTCCTGAACATGGAGCAGAAACTCTTACAAATGTGTGGAGAGAGGCAAATCTTGCTCAAGCTTATTTAGCAGAATTACCTGTTAATACAAATGAACTTGAAAAAACAGAAAAATTTTTAAATCAAGTAAGTGATTATAGTTATAGTTTATCAAGAAAAAATATTTACAATGAAAGTTTAACACAAGAAGAATTAGATAATTTAAATGAATTATATAATTATAGTGTTGAATTAGAAAATACATTAGCACAATTATCTACAGATATGGAAAGTGGAAGAATAAGTTGGAAACAATTAACTCAAAGAACAAACAATGCATTTGCTCAACAAGTTAGTAATATTTCTTTAGATAGTTTTAGTAATTTAGAAGAAAATTTTCATGAATATTCAGGACTTATATATGATGGAGCATTTTCAGAACACTTAACTTTAAAAGAAAAGAAAGGACTGACAGGAGAAGAAGTATCAGAAGAAGATGCAAAAAAAGTTGTAGAAAATTTTGTAGGAACAGAAAACATAAAAGAAATTTCATTAAATGGAGAATCTGAAAATACAGAAATACTAACTTACGACTTTAGTGTAAATTTACAAGATGGTAGAGATGATAACAAAATGAGTATTTCAATTAGCAAAAAAGGCGGACATATTGTGTATATGTCATACAATAGAGAGATAAATGCAGAAAGTATGAATGAAGAAGAAGCGGTAACGAAGGCAAAAGAATTTTTAGTTTCAAGAGAAATAGAAAATATGAAAGAAACTTACTATATAAAAGAAGGTGGAATGTTAACAATAAATTTTGCATATGAACAAAATGGAGTAATAATTTATCCAGATTTAATTAAAATAAAAATAGCTTTAGATAATGGACAAATAATGGGAATGGAAACAAGTGGATACTTAAATTCACATTATGTCAGAAACATTGAAAATCCGAAGATAACATTAGAAGAAGCTAAAAAAACATTAAATAAAAAATTAGAAGTAGAAAGTGAGAAATTAGCAATAATTCCAACAGAATATCAAACAGAAATACTTTGTTATGAATTTAAAGGAAAAGTAAACAACAAAAATTATATAGTATATATAAATGCAGAAAACGGAAGAGAAGAAGATATATTACTAGTTGTAGATACTGGAAATGGAACACTAACAATGTAAAAAATTGAAAAAATAAATTTAATAATACTGCCCATAATAATATTAAGAAAACGAATTAAATAATTGTTTTCTTAGATAGAGGAGGTATTACAAAATGTCTAGAAATAGCAAACTAATATCTAAAAATCTAAAAGAAGAAATAGCAAAAGAATTAGGTGTATATGAACAAGTACAAAAAGATGGAGGATGGGGAAACGTACCATCAAAAACATGTGGTAATATAGTAACAAAAGCAATTGAAATAGCAAATAGAAGTGTAGAAAATAAATAGAAATATTAATTTAAAATAGATGCAGATTATACTGCATCTATTTTATGTATGAAGATTAAAATACAAAAACACTTGAAATTTTTATACAAATAGTATATAAAATAACCATATTGTAAATAAGAAATTTATAATATGGTTATTTTTTCAAAACATTTATTTCAGAAGATTTTTTTTCTAAAAAATCCAAATGAAAAACAAATCTAAAAGGAAGGGAGGTAAAACAGAAACGAACAGGTAAAAATTATAACAAAATCTTGAATAAGAAAATACAAATTGTTATAATAAAGAAAGGAAAAATATATGAGTAAATTTAATTAAAAAAACGATATAATTTTTACAGCCTTCTTTGCAAGAAAAGGAAATGAAGAATTCTTAATAGATTTTTTACAAAGTATATTAAAAATAGAAATAAAGAAAATAAAAATAAGAGAAGAAGTAAATTTAGAAAAGTTATCAGTTGGAGAAAAAGGAGGAAGGCTAGATATACAAGCAGAATTAAACGAAGGAATAATAGTGAATATAGAAATGCAAATGAAAAATCTGCATAACATAGAAAATAGAACCACATTATATGGAGCAAAAGTATTAGCAAGGGAAGAAGCAAGAGGCAAAAATTATAATGATATAAAAAATGTAATAATGATAAACATATTAAATTATGAATTAACAAGATTTGAAGAATATGTATCAGAAACAGTAGTAGTATTAGATAAACATAGAGAATATGAAATAATAAAAGGAATGAAATGGTATTTTATAGAGCTACCAAAGTTTAGAAAAGCACATCCAAATATGGATGAAAAGCTAAATCAGTGGCTAGCATTTATAGATGATAATGATAGGGGGAAGATAAAAATGGCAGAGAAGAAAAATAAAACCTTAGAAAAAGCAAGAAAAGAAATGACATATCTAACAGGAG
>CAJKKA010000056.1 GCA_905200315.1 uncultured Clostridium sp. | reverse complement strand
TGCTACTAATGTGATTGCAGTGTTTGAGGTTGGAAATTTGATGTTGGATTTTTGATTAATTGACGTTATTTTATTTATATGTTTATTTTTTGCATTCGGGTCGTCGAGGACGCCGACCCCTACAATGTCTGATTCAAATTTTTCAAATGTTTTTAGATTATATTTATTTGGATCTTGCGGGCGGACAGAGGCGTCCGCCCCTACAGTGTTTGATTTTATTTTTTCAAAAGTTTTATTTTTGTATTCATTTGTGTAATATTTTTTAATTTTTAAATTTTCTTGCGTTAGCATTGTAGGGAGTTGTGCGTCCTTAGGGCGACCCGTTCTTTCATTTTTTCTTTGCATTACAATTTGAGGCATTTCACCAATGTCTCTTTCATTTATTTTATTTTTAATATTCTTTAAATTACCTGTGTGTGTGTGTGTGTGTGTGTGTGTGTGTGTGTGTGTACAGTTTCAACGTTTTCAGCGTTTTTATTCATTTAACTACATCTCCTTCTTTTGTTTTATTTGTTGTGGGCACAGAGCACTGTGCCCCTACTTTTAATTTTATGGTATAATTTTACTTTAAACCTTTTAAATATGCAATAGTATTTTGTTCTTTTTTTGATTTATTTTGGCGGGTCGCCCAAAGAACGACGACCCCCTACATCGTTTGATGTTAATTTATTCTAAATATTATATTTCTTTTTTTAATATTTTTTATTAATACAATATTCTAAATATTTCTGCTACACTCCAAGCTTGTGCTATAGCTCCTTTGGGAAGTTGTGGTCTTTTTGAATCGTATAACTCTGATATACTTCCTATACATCCCTCATCTTCTATCATTTTTTTTGCTACACTTTTTAGTTCTTTTATAAATTTTTCATAATCCTCTTTATATTGCTTTTTATTTTTAATTGTTTTTTCACTTTCTTTAATTTTCCTAAAGGTATCGTTATATATTCCTAAAAGCCATGGCCACGTTATTCCTTGATGGTAGCTCATATCTCTTTTAAAGCCGTTTCCTTCGTATATATCTATATAATTTTCTTCGCCTTTTGCTAAGGTTTTTAGTCCATATTTATTTTTTAATTTTTTTGTTGTAGTATATAACATCTCTTTTGCTATTTTTGTATTTGGCTCTATTACAGGATATGTTAGTGCTACGCTAAATAATTGATTAGGTCTTATTTTACTATCTCCTACAACATCATATAAACATTTTCTTTTTTCATTATAAAATTGGGCTTTAAAGTTTCTTTTGCATTTATTAGCTTTCTTCAAATATTCTTGTGCCAAACTTTTTTCTTTAAATTTTACTGATAATTCTTCTAATATTTTTAATGCATTATACCACAAAGCATTTATTTCTACTGCTTTTCCATTCCTTGGAGTTGCAGCTATTCCTTCATATTTTGCATCCATCCACGTATTTTGTGTTGTCGGCGTTCCACTTACTATTAATCCATCATTATCTAAATAAATATTATTGTTATCTAAGTCTATTCCTTTTTCATAGTTAACCACAATATCTTTTAAAACTTCATAAAATTCTTTTTTTACAAACTCAATATCTCCAGTATATTTTATGTATTTTGCTATTTGTTCGAATAATAATAATGAAGAATCTACGCTATTATACAATGGTGTGTTATCTGCTTCTGAATAGCCATTTGGAACCAAGCCTTGTTTTATATCGTGTTTAAATGTTAATAAAATTTCTTTTGCTAACTCATATCTGTTTGTTTTTAAAAGTAGCCCCTCAAAAGATATTAAACTATCTCTTCCCCAATCTAAAAACCATGGATAACCAGCAATTATTGTGTGTAACTTAAATTCTGGTCTGTATACAATAAAATTATCTGTTGCTATTATAAATTCTTTTAATAATTTATTTTCTTCATTTTTATTTATAAGTTTTGTATCTTTTATTATTTTATCTAGTCTGCTTATTTCTTTTTCTATTATTTTTTCGCCATCAATTTTATCTATATTTTCTTCTAGCGAACACACAAAAGTAATTTTTTTATTTTCATTTGGTTTTATTTCTATTTCATATATTCCAGAAACACTATGGTTTTCTTCTGGATAAAATCCTCTTTTTTCTTCTTCAATATAAAACATATTATTGAAAGTATCATCTTCGTATTTTGTATATTTTCCTTCTGAACAATTTATATAAAAACTATTATTTTCTATGCTGATTTTTATTTTGTTTTTCTTTACGTTTTCTTGTTTAAGGCTAAACTTTTTATTTGTACTCATTGAGTGAAAATCTCTAAAATTAACTATTGGAGCCAACTTTAGTTTAATTTCTTCATTTGAATTTTTTATTTCATAAAATACACAAACTGTATTTTTTCCGTATTCCATACAAATTGATTTTTTTATATTTATATTTTCTACTTTGTACTCGAAGGTCGGTATATATTCTTTTTCAAAGCATATTTGATATTTATAGCCTTGTGTAATATAGTTTTTGCATACATTTGTATATAATGGTATTTCTTTATTATTTATTGTAATGCTTTCATCTAATTTAGATAATATTAAACTACGCTGTGCTGGTGGCTTTAGCGGAGCTATTAATAGTCCGTGGTACCTTCTTGTATTTGCTCCTATTATTGTTGATGAACTAAATCCACCTATTCCATTTGTTATTAGCCATTCTCTTTTTAAACCTTCTTGTAATTCTAATTTTTCCTTAGTAAATTTCATTTTTTCCTCCAAGAAATTTCTTTTGTATTATTTTGTTCTTAATCTATTACGTCTTCGTGGTCTGTTATTTTCTTCTGTTTTTTCTTCCATTTTCATTTTATTTTTTCTTATATTTGCATCTGTATTTCTTATAGATTGAATTCTATCTCCATATTGTTGTACAAATTTGCTTTGCTTTCCTTGAATATGTTTTCTTTCTGGTTGTTTTTTATGTTTATTTGTTTTTGGTATATTTTTCATTTTTTTCTCATATTTTAGTTTTGCATCCATCATAACATATTTAGGGTCATTTTGTTTATCTTTAAATTTTAAATCCTCGCATATAATTTCTATAATTGCTGCCGCAACTGCATCTGGGTTATGTCTTATTCTTTCATCTTGTATATATGATAAATTTCTTTGAACAAGTTGTATTCCTTTTACATTGCTTTCATCTTGTTCTACAAGTTCTGAGCCTTCTTTTATGTATTTCTTTATATATTCTGGAACAACTTCACCAGAATCGTAAATACAAAAGTCTATTATATCTTGTCCAACATGATCTGTTATTGCTTTAATATGTTCAGACATTGTATAATTGTCTGTTTGTCCTTGTTCTGTCATTATGTTATTAACATATATTTTAATTGCTTTGCTTTCTTTTATTGCTTTTATAACTCCATTTACCAATAAACATGGTATAACATTTGTATATAAGCTTCCTGGTCCATATACTATACAATCCGCTTCTTTTATTGCTTTTACCACTTCTGGTGTTGTTCTACAATTTGTTGGATTCAAATATATTCTGTTTATTTTAGTAATTTTTGAATATACCATTTCTGGAATTTTCTCTTTTTCTTTTACTACCATTCCATTCTCAAGCTCTGCACATATTTCCATTTCATCTAATGTAACCGGTAAAACTTTTCCTGTAATGTTTAAAATTTTATTTGTACTTTCTATAGCTTTTGAAAAATTATTGTTATTGTGTGCTATTGTTGAAAATAAAATATCACTAAATTTTGTTCCTCTTAAATTTTCTGTTCTAAATCTATAATTTAAAAGTGCTTCCATGTTATTTTCGTCTTTTGATAAAGCTATTATTCCATCTTTTATATCATCCATTGGTAATATATCTAAATTATTTTCAGTTTTCTTTCCATAATTTGAAACAGAAACTATAGCTGTTATGTTGTTTGTATATTTTTTTAGTCCTTTTAAAACTGTATCTAAACCAGTGCCTCCACCTAAAACAACAACTTTTGGTCCTTGTTCATATATCTTTTTGTTAAAAATTAAAGAATTAACATTAACTTTCTTTTCATTTTTTAGTCTATCATCACTTGCTTCTATTAAAATTTCTAGTGTTCTTTTTTGAATTGAAATTATTCCTACAACAATAAGGGTAAATCCTAAAACAAATGAACCAACAATTTTTAAAAGTTCTGTAACATTTAACTCTTTTGCTACCATTATTTTAGATATTCCTAAACATGCAAAAACTACTCCAATTAAAATTGCAAATATCCATCTTTTTATTTTCGTATTTGCTTTTAGCCATTCTAACATTCCTTTCATAGTACATTCTCCTTTAAATAATTTCTATTTCTAGTTCTATTTTTTTATTAAATTTTTCATATACTATCTTTTGTACCTCTTCAATTAAATTTATAATGTCTGTTGCCGTTGCATTGTTTTTATTTATTATAAATCCTGCATGTTTTTCTGATACCTGTGCTCCACCTATTGTATAGCCTTTAAGTCCTGCTTCATCTATAAGTTTGGCGGTTATAAAATCTGCTCCTCTTTTAAATGTGCTACCAGCACTTGGATATTCTATTGGTTGCTTTTCAATTCTAAATTGTTTATATTCATCCATTTTTTGTTTTATTTCTATACTATTAGCTTTTTGTAATTTTAATATTGCTTTAATTATAATTACATTACTATTCTTAAATTTGCTATTTCTGTATTCAAAATTACATTCTTCTTTTTTTATTGTTTCTATTTCATCATTTTCACAATTGTAATATGTAACAGCATCTACAATATCTTTCATTTCTCTTCCGTGAGCTCCAGCATTCATAACCATTGCCCCACCTATTGTTCCTGGTATACCAGCAGCAAATTCAAAACCTGTAAGTTCCTTTTGTAACAATTTTTGAGCAAGCATTCCATTTTTTACTCCTGCTCCAACTTCTACTATATCTTCGTTAATTTCAATACTATTAAAACTTGGTTTTATTATAGCGCCTCTATAGCCTTCATCTTTAACAAGTAAATTGCTTCCATTTCCAATAACTTTATATTCTATATTTTGGTGTTTTAATATTTTAATTGTATCTTTTAATTGTTCTATTGTTTCTACTGTTATAAATAGATCTACAGGTCCCCCAACTTTAAAAGATGTATGTTTACTCATTATTTCATTTTTTAAAATTTTTTCTTTTGGAATACATTTTATTAAATTGCTATAAGCATTTTCTATACTCATATATTCCCCCTTTTAATTGCCTTTTAAGTGTATGCTTTCACCTTTAGAATTTTGAGGCGTTGTTTTATTTATAACTTCACCTGTATTATATTTAACTATGTATTCGTCTTTTGAATTTTCCATTCCAAGCTTTTCTAAATCCTTTGTTTTTAATAAATAATATTCCCCAGCTTCGGTTACATTTCCATTTTCATCACATTTTGTTCCAAAAAATAAACCTGTATCTTTAACTGCTAAATATTTCTGATATTGTGAAATTACGGCCATTTGTACCTCTTTTGCTTCTGAATTTAATACACTATCTTTATAGCTTGTAACAGAAATACTTCCAATTCCAATAGAAACACCAGATAATATTAATAAAACTACAATTATAATTACAAGTGTAACCATAGTAATTCCTTTATTATTTTTCATATCAATTTTTCCTTTGCATAAATTCTTGTAAATTTTATCATTTTTCGCATAAAAATACAAGGGTAATAACATAAAAGAATGGTGAATAAATATTAAATCAAACTATTTATTCACCATAACTTGAATTTATATAAAAATTTTTGTTTTAATTTGCTATATCTGTCGTTTTAGTATATTCTAAAATAATATAGAATGTCTTTAATCTAGGAAGGGATATATATATACATTTATTTTTTGGACTAACAACAATAGATTGACTACCACTATAATTTAAAGAACTATTAAGTATATCTATATATCCATCATCTCTTAGTAAAATAAGTTTACTCTCAATAACTAAGTCCACTTCGTTATTATCTACAACATCGCATCCTTTTAACATCTTATTCTCTAATGAATATCCTTCTTTAAAAGCACCATCTACATATGGATTAAATACTTTTCTATAGATAGTTTTTCCATTAATCCAAGTACCTACTGCTTGTTCTTCAAGTGAAAATTTATTTTCTGATTGGTCTCTTGTTGTAACATTCAAAACATCATTTATTTTGTTTTCATATTCATTTAAAGTTTTATTTTCCTGTTCTTGTGCTTCATTCGTTTTTTCCTTTGCTAATTGTGCTTTTTTTATAATTCCATTTTCTCCCATTACCATATTTAGAGTTACACCTGCCAATATCAATAATACGATTATTGTTATTATTAAGGCAATTAGTGTTATTGCTGAATTTGATGCTGGAAAGTTGGATGTTAGATTGTTTGACATTAATTTTCTATAATCTGTTGTTTGTGGGCGTACAGAGGCGTCCGCCCCTACATTTAATTTAAATCTTTCAAATGTTTTTATATTATTTTCTATTTTGATTTTTTCTAAATTACTAGTGTGTGTGTGCACGCATACAGTACCAAGCGTTTTAATATTTTTATTCATTTATTTACATCTCCTTCTTTTGTATTTCATTTATTGCAATTTTATAGTAAAAAGAATAAAATCGCAATATTTTTTTGTTCTTTTTTATATAAGTTCGCCAACTTAGCATTAATTAATCAATTCAAATCATTTAAAGATTTTTAATTTTCATCCTTTACAAATGTTCCATTTAATATTTTTCCTATTGTAACTGTTCCATCTCCTCCAGCTCCACCATTATTCATTTTTCCACCTCTTACAAGGATATTTTCTTTTCCTTTAATTGTATCTTTATAAAAAATATTAATTGACCCAGCTCCAGAACTTCCTCCACTAGCAATATTATCATCAGATGTTGCTATTCCTCCATTACTGCCATTTGATTTAATTATATTATTATTATTTATATTTTCTCCATATATAATCAGTAATCCACCTGTTCCATTTTCTCCTGAAAATATTGAATTAAAATATGTAGTCATACTTTTCATACCGAATCCACCTGGGTTTCCAGCTCCGTCCTCCAGCACCATAATTACTACTACCTGAAGTTACACCTTTACCTCCGATTCCACCATTTTCTTTTGCATCTTCTCCTTTAACTTCTTCTCTTGCACAAACTGCACCTCCTCCAGAACCTCCAGAATATGAAGTTCCATTTGTTCCTGCACCTGAGACTCTAGAACCACTTCCTTCAGAAAATCTTTTGGCGGCTCCTGAGCCTCCTCCTCCAGTTTTTCTATTTTCACCATTTTTTCCAGGTTTTCCAGCTATCATTGTTCCTGTTGAAATCTGAGCTTCTCCTCCTATAGCTCCCTCATATGGAATATACTCATAATTATTTGTCCTATTTTCATACACGTATACATTTTGTCCTTCTGCTCTTGCTCCTCGTGCAGTCATATCTATTGTCCCATTATTTGTTATTGTTCCTGTACAATATATTAATAGTCCTTTTGGGCCTCCATATCCATTATCACTTTTGCATGCTGTTAATGTAACTCCCTCATTTATAGTCAAATCTCCATTTACTTTTAATATTACCATATTTTTTGCATCTTCAGTTTTTGTTGCTACATCTGTTTCTTTATTTCCAAATTCATAAACTTTTTCTGTTAATGTTGCACCTTCAACATTTGTAACACCATCTAATATTAAATTTCCATTCTTTATTATAACATTGGTTGTATACTCTTCGTTGTAAATAGAAAAGTCGTTTATTCCGGATTTATTTGTATTATTTACAACTGTTAATAAATCTTTACCAGACAATTCACCAGTATTTTTCCACACAGCATATAATTTTACATCATTTTCTTTATTATACTTATATTCCTGTTTATATAAACTTTTAAATTCTGGTTCTGTTGCATTTTTATCTTCTGCCCATCCTAAAAAAGTATATCCTTCTCTTTCTGTTTGTTTCCCAGTTAAAATGCAATCAACGCCTTTTAAGCTATAGTCTTTTTCAGTTACTTCTTCACCACCATTTGCATAATATGAAATTGTGTAAGCCGTAGTTCTTGTTAATATCTCCCCATCTTCTAATATTACTTTAAAAATTTTATTAACATCGCCTTTATTTATTTTATAATCTATTGCAATTTTTTGTTTATTTCCATTATTATTTATTGTGTATGGTTCTTGCCCTTCTTCTGGATATTGTATACTTTTTATTTTATCGGTTTCATCATTTGATATGAATATTAATAAACATTCGTATGCTGTTTCTGTTTCTTTTTTTATTTCTACATTTAATTGTACTTTATTTTCTATTTCTTTTTCTGCTCTTATTTTTTCCACATTTCTTATTTTATTTCTTGTGAGTACAGATATTAGTAGAATTGTTATTATTACTATTATACTAATTACTATTATTATTCTTTTCCTTAAACTATGGCTCTCTCTCTCTCTCTCTACAGTATCAACGTTTTTCATCGCTATATTCCTCCTTTTTTCATTACACACCTTCACTTATTGTATAAACATTGCATCGCCAAATGAGAAAAATCTGTATTTTTCTTTTACTGCTTCTTCATATGCTTTCATTATGTATTCTTTTCCTGCTAGGCTTGAAACAAGCATTAATAGTGTTGATTGTGGTAAGTGAAAGTTTGTTATTAATGCATCTAGGCATTTGAATTTATAACCTGGATATATAAATATTTTTGTATCTCCTTCTGTTTCTTGTACCATTCCATTTTCATCTGCAACTGTTTCTAATACTCTACAAGAAGTTGTTCCTACCGCTATTACTCTTCCTCCATTTTTCTTTGTTTCGTTTATAATTTCTGCATCTTCTTGTTTTATATAGTAGTGTTCTGAATGCATTTCATGATTTTCTACTTTTTCTTCTTTTACAGGTCTAAAGGTCCCTATTCCAACGTGTAAAGTTACATTTGCAATTTTTACTCCTTTTTCTTCAATTTGTTTTAATAATTCAGGTGTAAAATGTAAACCGGCTGTTGGTGCAGCTGCTGAACCATTGTATTTAGCATATACTGTTTGGTATCTATCATTTTCTTTTAGTTCTTCATGTATGTATGGAGGCAATGGCATTAAACCAATTTCGTCAAGAATTTCATTAAATATTCCTTCATATGTAAATTTTACTTTTCTTGTTCCTCCTGGCATTATATCTAATATTTCTGCTATTAGTTTTCCTTCTCCAAATATTACATTTGTTCCTATATGCAATTTATTTCCTGGTCTTACTATTGTTTCCCATATATCGCCTTCTATATTATTTAATAGTAAAAATTCTATTTTTGCTCCTGTTTCTTTTTTTCCATAAATTCTAGCTGGTAAAACTTTTGTATTATTTCTTACTAAGCAATCTCCTGGTTTTAAATATTCTATTATATTTTTAAATTTTCTATGTTCTATTGTTTCTGTTTCTCTATTTAGAACCATAAGTCTAGATTCATCTCTTTTTTCTAGTGGTGTTTGTGCAATTAATTCTTCTGGTAAATTATAATTAAATTCTGATACATTCATTTTTTATCTCTTCTTTCTATTTATTTTTTATTATTTTAGATATATTTTTATATAATTCTTCTAATATATTTTTAGGCTCATTAAAATACTCTAACTTAATCGAATACTCAAAACAGGTATTTTTTACTGGTTTTATTGTGTATATTGAACTATCTAATCCTATATTACCATTAGATGTTTTTATATTTTTTTGCATATAGTCTTGATACCATTGTTTTAATCCTTCTTTACTTGTACTTGTATATCCATATTTATTATAACTGTGAAGCTCTGGTATATTATAATTTCTATCGTTAGAATTTCGTTCTAATGAATGTAAAAACTCATGTACGAAAACTTCTTCTGGGAATTTATTTGTTTCACTATATTTATATAGATAATTTCCTGAATTGTTTGGTAATCTTATATTTGAAAAACCAATTCCATAATAGTCCATGTATCCCAGTCCTATCCAGTCTTTTACTGGTATTTCTTT
>CAJKKA010000055.1 GCA_905200315.1 uncultured Clostridium sp. | reverse complement strand
ATATTTCCTTCTTCATCGTATGTTATTGAAAATTGTTGATCATCTGGTGTAACATAATTTTCCTTTGTTATTGTTTTTAAATTATATGTCACTGTTTTAGTTGGATCTACATATCCTACTTCTATATATGAACTTCCTTTTCCTGTTAAATTCTCTGTTGGCGTTATTTCAAAATTTGCAACATCATTTACAATTGCTCCTGTAAATGCATCTTTCGTTTTTACATTAACTTTTAAAGGATCTTCTCTTTCTTGTAAAATTGTAATACCTAGTCTATTATCACTATTTACTTCGCTTATGAACCATGTTTTGTTGTAGTTTGGGTCTGTGCTATTTAAAGCGTTGTAATTATCGTTTGGATCTATTGTTTCTATATTTCCATTTGCATCAAAATATACTTTTATGTGTATATCTTCTTTTAATCTTTTATAATATTGTGCTACTTTTGTTCCATCTGATATTTTTTGGCTTATTGTGTATTCTACATAGTCATTTCTTTTTTCTGAACCTACTTGTAAATAAACCATTCCATCTTCACTTGTTGCCCCCGTTGTTTTTACAGAACCTGAGCTTGCTTCTATTAAATATGTATTTCCTTTTGTTCCTTTATTTGTATCTTTATCTTTTGTTTGTATTCCAACTTTCAAGTTGTCTACTTCTAAATCTGTTAATTTTATTTTTTGTACAAATTTGAATGTTCCATCTTTTTGTTTTTCTAATTTATTTCCATCTAATTTTACTCTATTATTTTGTTCTCCATATGGCTTTATAGTTGCTGTTCCTGTTGCAGAATTTACAGATTCTATTATAAATGATGTCTCTGTTTTATCTACTTGATATCCAATTGGTGCTTCTATTTCTGATATTGTTAATATTGTTCCATCTTTTACAAATAAGTTTGGTATTTCAACTGTGTTATCTCCATTTAATACATCTGTTTTTAATTCTATAAATTTACCTGTTGGTAATACTGCTTTTAATTTATATTTTGCTCCTACTAATTCTTCGTTATCTTTATTATATTTGCTAAAGTCTATTGCAAAGTTTGCAGTTTGTCCATAATTTGACCATAATTCTAGAATTGCAGTTTCTTTATATCCTTCTGCAGTATTCATTGCTGTAGAGTGGTGGAAATCTTTTAATAAATACCAATTTGAAAGGTTTGAATATCCACTATATTTATATGTTCCTGTATCTTTTGAATATGTAAAGTTTATTTGTATTTGGTATTCTGTTCCTTCAATAACTTCTTTTGTTGTATTGTTATATTCTCCTATATGTAAAATTGCTCCTCCTGTTGGAAATCCATCTCTATTTACATCTTCTACTTCTGGCAAATTATTTGGTTTTAACATAATTTGTGTTTGTCCTGGATTATTATTTGACCCATATACACCTGTTGTAAATGGATTAAATGGATTATCTTTTCCAAATGCTTCAAAATTTTTTGTTGTTTCATTATATATATTAAAGTCGTCTGACCATATTACTAATTCTTGTTGTTGATCTGGAGTTTTAGTTACATAGTCGTATTTTAATACTGTGAAATCAAGTAACACATCTCCTGGATTTAATACAGTGTTTATATGATTAAATACAATTGTATCATATTTACTATCATCATTGTTATCTTCATAAGTTACACTTACTCCAACTGGAAATGGTGATCCATCATCTAATTGTGTATTATCTACAACTATACTTTCACCATTTTCTTTGTGTACTGTTATTTGATATATGTTTTTATCTACTTTATATCCGTTTTGTCTTGTTTCGTCATATATTTGTGCAATTGTAATTGTTACTCTGTTTTTATCTAGACCTGGTATGCTCATTTTAGCTATTCCATCTGTATTTGTGTATTTTCCTGTTGATCCTGCATTTGCTATTTGAGCTCCATCTCTTTCCATTGTAATTTGATATTTTCCATTTTTTACTGGATTTCCACTGTCTTTATCTTTTAATTGTATTTTTAAATATGATGTAGTATTGCTATCTGGTTCCATTGCAAAGTCTATATAAGCAATGTTTGAAAATGTTTCATTAAGATTTTCTTCTAACATTGTTGGATTTTGTAAAATCGTAATTACACCTGGTGTTGTTACTCCAATTATATCTGTAATTTTTCCATCTAATACAGATACTTTTATTGTTTGTGTATCTGGAAGTATATACCCAACTGGTATTGGATTTGCTCTTACTTCAAATATATATGTTCCATCTTGTATTGTTTTTGGATCTTCTAATACAAAGTTTGCTGTTCCATTTGTATCTGATTTTACATATAATACTTTTCCTTTATTTTTTCCATCTGGCGTAATATCTTCTAATTCCATAGGAACACCTATTAAATTCATTCCTATGTCTTCTTTATCTGTTACGTGTACTCTTACAACGTTAAGTTCTTGTTTTTTCTTGCTTGTTAAACTAACAACAATTCCATTATTGTTATCTGGATCTATTCTAGCAATTTGTCTTCCTATTGTAATTTCTTTTATAATTCCATTTTCTCTTTTTATTATTATTTCTTTATCATTACTTTCCGCAATATATGAGCTATTTGGAGCACTTTCGTGTAATTCAATTTTTGTATATCCATCATCTACTCCTAATGCTCTAAATTCAATATTTCCATCTGTTCCTGTTGCTTTTGTATATGTAACTGTATCATTTCCACTACTTGCAACATTTATTACTCTTATATCATATATTGCACCTTCTATTGCTTGTTTTGTTTCTTCATCTACCAAGTTCATTTTTATATTAAATGTATTCGAGTTATTACATTTTTCTTTTACATTTATTAATACTTGATTTTTTTCTATTCTTTCTGCTGATACATTTGAATTATATAATGTATAAACTCCTTTTTCTACTACATCTCCGTTACTATCAAATTTTATTCTTACTGTTGTATTTCCTACATTTTCATATCCAAATTTATCTGATGTTTGAGATAATATGTAATCATATTCTCCTTCTGACATTACTGTAGCATTAAAATTTATTTCTCCATTATTGTCTGTTGTACCATATAATGCTCCCATTTCATATTTGTTATTTAATTTTGGTTGAATTAATCTAAAGTTTATTCCTTCTAGTTTTGCTGTATCATCGCTTAAGTCTGATGCGCTTAATTTTATTGTAAATTTCTTTAATTCTATAGGTACTAATGCTTCTACTTTTCTTCTTCCATTTGTATCGTCTGTTGAAACTAAACTTGAATCTTCTGTATATACTGTTGTTAGTTCCCCTCCTGTTTCTCCATATTTATTGTTTACTTCTAATTCTACAGATTTTGTTGTATCGTATCCAAGTAATCCTGTTACATCTGGTGTAATTGTAAATCTTATTTTTCCTAATTGTGTTATATTTTTTATTGTTACTTTTCCTTCTTTATCTGTTACTAAACCTGGTTTATTTACAATTATATTACCTTTTTCATCTACTCCTGTAACATTTATTTTTGCATTTTCTACTGGTATTGTAGTATCTCTTCCAACTGCTTGCAATACAACATCATATGCATCACATATTTGTATTGTTGGCTCTGTTTCTTTACCTTGTAAACTTTTTTCTGAGCCATCTTTTGTATATTTTATTGTTGTTTCTTTATTCGTTTTTATATCTTCATAAATGGAATATGTTGCTAATGTTTGTTTTTTGTTTAGTTTTAACTTATATTTTAATTTTGCAGATTCAGAGGCACTTATATTTTCTACATTCCAAGTAATTGTTCCATCTTTATTTATAGTGGCTGTTCCATCTGTTTCAGAATCTATTATTTCTAAATTAAAGTTTCCTTTACTTGAATCTTTTAATATTTCTTCATTAAATTTATTTGTAAAAGTAATATCTCTAACTATTTTATTTATATCGTTAACAAGAGTGTCTACACTATAGTTTTTCATTAAGTAAACTTTACCTGAATTTGGTATTGGAGATTCTTCATTTCCAAATTCAGTACTTGTTATATCCACTAATATAGAATTAACCTTTACTCCTCTTGTTTCCATATCTTCAAGTTTTGCTTTTGCTGGATCTGTTGCATCGGTAATTATTATTACATATTTATCGTTATCTTTGCTATTATCAAAAGAACTATATGCATATTCAATTCCTTTTTCTATTGTTGTTCCACTTGAATATGTTAAGCCATTTATTGCTTTTTTTATATCAGATATACTGTTTGTTCTTGCTATTTTTATTCCAGTATTATCAACTACTGAAACTTTTGAGCCATTAACTCTGTTTAATATATTTGTTGCCATATCTATAGCCGTTGCTTTTATATCATATCCTTCAGAGTTTTGCTCCATACTGTATGATGTATCTACTACTATTGCAATTTCTTTTTCTTTTGTTGCTTTTACCATGTTTGTAAGTGTGGTTTCATATGTAAGTTCGTCTTTATCTTCATTTACATTTATGATTTTTGTTTGTGATTTCATGTTATCATCTTCTGTTGAAACTTCACTTCCATCATTAACCACTTCAACTGCATAATTATTTTGAGTTGAATTAATGCTTGCAAAAACAATCCCAGCTATTGCTAGAATTAAAATTGTAATTATACTTGTAATTAATGCCTTCCTTTTATTCATCTTCGTACTCCCTTTCTAAACCTTTTATATTAATTAAATAATAAAAAATTTCTCTTTTATTTTCAATAGTGTTTTTCTTCCAATTCCTTATATTTCAGTATTTTTACGTTTTTTGCTTTAGGGAAGTACCTTTTCTAGATTTTATATTTCTTTTTATACATTTTATTTACATTTTTGTAATAATTGTTGCATTTTTTTACATTTTTTATAGGGATTTAACCTTTTTAGAATATTTTGTTTCTTTTTGTAAAGAATATTTTTAATTGAATTTTAGGGAGTGTTTTTATGAGTATTTGGTTAGATTCTTGTAAATTGAAAACTTATGAGAAATTAAATAAAGATATTAATTGCGATGTGTGTATTGTTGGTGGAGGAATAACAGGTATTTCTACGGCTTATTATTTATGTAAAAAAGGCTTTTCTGTTTCTATTTTAGAAAAAGATTGTATTTTACAAAAAACTTCCGGAAATACAACTGGGAAAATTACATCTCAGCATAATATTTTTTATGACTATTTATATAAAACTTTTGGATTAGAATTTGCTAAAGATTATTTTGAGGCTAATGAATTTGCTAAATCAAACATAGAAAATATTATTAATTATAATAACATTAATTGTGATTTTGAAAAGAACAGTGCATATGTATTTACTCAAAAAGAAAGCAATGTAATTCAATTTAAAGATGAATTTAAATCTTTAAAACATATAAACCCTAATGCAGAATTAATAGATAACATAGAACTACCTCTTTCAATAAAATCTGCTATAAAATTTCCAAATCAAGCACAATTTAATCCACTAAAGTATATAAATGGTTTGTTAGAAATTTTAGAAAATTATAAGGTTAATATTTATGAGAATTCAAAGGTTAATGATATAAAAAAGAATGATGATTTTTACACTGTATTAACAGATAATGGTTGTGTTAATAGTAAATTTGTTGTTTTAGCATGTGGCTATCCTTTTATTAATTTTCCAGGATTTCACTTTTTAAAAATGTACCAAAGTTCTGCTTATGCTATAGCTTTAGAAACTAATTTGCCTATTATAGATAATATGTATATTAGCTTTGAAGCTCCAACACTCTCTTACAGAACTGCCTTTTATAATAATAAAAAAATAGCTATTATTGCTGGTTTCGACCATAAAACAGGAAAATTACAAGATTCCCAAAATGCCTATTTATTTTTAGAACAAATTGCAAATAAAATATATCCTGATAATAAAGTAATCTCAAAATGGTCAACGGAGGATTGCGTTTCTGTGGATAAACTTCCTTATATTGGATCGTTTTCCACTTTTATGCCACAAGTATATATTGCTACAGGCTTTAAAAAGTGGGGTATAACTACTTCTAACCTTGCTGCAAACATTCTTTGCGATGAAATTTGTGGTATACCAAATAAATATGCATACTTGTTTAATTCAAAAAGATTTCATCCTTTTAAAAATATAGATGAAACAAAAAATAATATAAAAGAAGCTACAGAAGGAGTTATTTTTAAAAAGTTCATTTTAAAGGATTTCGATATAGAAAAAATTCCTAATAACAGTAGCAAAATTTTTAAAGCTGATGGGGAAATAATCGGAGTATATAAAGATGAAAATGAGGAAATTCATGCTGTAAAACCTGTTTGTTCTCATTTAGGTTGTTTACTTTCTTGGAATAATACATTAAAAACATGGGATTGTCCTTGTCATGGTTCACGTTATAATATAGATGGAAAATGTATCTATGGACCTAGTAATAATTCATTACCCAAAATTAATATTGAATAATATTTTCAGCAGTCATTGACCACTAAAAAAGATATAAAAGGCAACCAATGGTCGCCCCTATAATTTTATTATAATTATATTTTACACAAATATTATTATATTGCTATAAAATTATTGTCAAACGCCATAGGTGCAGATACCTTAATTCTGCCCCTGTGGCCAAAACACTTTTTTTATTAATTTGCTTTTTATTCCGTTGTCGTTACTGTATTTTCTGTTGTTGTATTGGTGCCAGGAGTTGTTGGATCTGGTGTTGGATCAGGTACGGGTGTAGTTGTTGGCTCTTCTGCTGGTTGCTGAACTGGCTCTGCTATTTGCGCTGCTACTCCTCTTCTTATAACTCTTTCCATTGCATTATATGTGTCTGTTGATAAAACTTTTTTTGATACTACTGCTCCGTTTAAATATAATATTTTATATGTTACGCTTTTACATCCGTTTGCACCTTTTTGTTCAACTACTTCTTTGCCAATAGGAAGAGTTTCATCATCTATATATGTTATATTATATGGTATTGTTTCTGTTACATTTGTTTGAAATTCTACTTTATATTCTGTTTCTTCTTTTGCTCCATATATATCTACTTTTGCAATTCCATTTTTTACACTTCCTACTATTTTTATTGGATATTTTCTTGTATTTTTAAATTTAAAATCTATAGCTCCATATACAACTGTTGCATCTCTTCCTGCTCCAGCGTATGATGTCATAAATCCATGATTTTTTCTACTTACTATGTCTAAATTTGCATATACTACTGCATTGTAAAGTGTAGATGATATTTGACATATTCCTCCACCAATTCCATCAACTACTTTTCCACCTTGATAAACTTTTGCTTCTTTATATCCTGCAGCAACACTTCTTTCTCCTAATGTTGTGTTATATGAAAATGTTTGGCCTGGATTTACTACAGTACCATTTATTTTATTTATTGCTATTCTTAAATTTGTTGTTCTATCAGAATTTCCGCCATCATATTTAGTTGAATATGAACCTAATAAATCTGGAAAAGCTTCTGAACCTAATTTATCTGTTGTTATACTAGGAACAGTTATTTTTAGAGGAATTGTATATTCTGTTTTATCTTCTTGAATAATTTTTTTAGCTTCATCCATACTTATTGCAAAATCTACTCCATTTACATGTGGGTAGATTGTAAATGGATCTTTAGTGTAATATGCATCTTTAGCTTCAGTATGTATTTCGTTGTAAATTTTTTCAATGTCTATTGCATCTGGCTCTTTTTCTTGCACTGGAATCTCTATTGTTTGCTCTTTTTCTTCTATTTTGCTTAAATCTTGTTTTACAACATCCTTTAATTCCTCTTCATTTATAGCATTTCCTTTTGTTCCTTTTGTAATTATTAAATTTTTATCTTCTATAAAGTAAGATGTTTCCTTGCCTGCTCCTGGTATACTTCCGTTTATTTCAGTTATTATATTTTTTAAATTTTCTTCATTATATTGAAAATTTAATTCTATATTTTTTTCTTTATTTTTGCATTTCATTATTTCAAAATTGTTTTTTATAATATTGTTTGATCTTCCTATATTATAAGCTTGTTCTATTGCACTATCTACCTCATAGTTAACTTCTAATTGTTCAACACTTAAATCATTTTCAAAGTCATCTTTTTGTAATTTTATATTTTCTTTCTTCTTTTCATCTACTAACTTTTGTACTTTTTCTTTAGCTTCTTCTTGTGTTAAATTAGAAATATCAATATTATTTATTTTTACCCCACTAATAATTTTAGTATTATTTATGTTTAATAGTGCAAATATTGTGCAATACAATGTTATTAATATAAATGCAACTATAATTATAATACTTGTTAATATTATTTTTTTCTTATTATTTGTTACATTTTTTACAAATTTAAATTTTTCTTCTTTTTTATTTTCTTCCATATTAACTCCCCTATCTTTTTCGATAAAATACTATCATAAAAAATATTTTTTTACAATATATTTTATTTTTTTCTAAAATTTACTTGAATAATATTTTTTTAATGGTATAATTGATTATATTCAAAAGACAAATAAGGAGAACAATTATGGAACTAACTAAAAATATTTTTTTTAATACAGATAAATTAGTTGAAAACACTACAATAAAGCTTTCTTATACAGGAAGTTTATTTCAAGATGACTATGAAGGAAATATTTTTTTACATTATGGTTTTGGTCCTTCTTGGGAAAATGTTAATGATATAGAAATGAAAAAAACAGATTTAGGTTATCAAGCTGAAATAACTTTACCAGATAGCGAGTCTTTTAATTTCTGTTTTAAAAATAGTGAAGATGTATGGGATAATAATAATGGAGAAAATTATATTTTTCCAATAGAAAAAGTATGTACAGATTTAATAGCTGTTGAAAATAACGAATTTTCTTTAAGTAAACCTCATAGACTTAGAAAATCTTATATATGGAGTAAAAAAATTCGTTTAGCTGTTTATAAGTTAATAAAATATGTACCAAAAATATTATCTGGAAATTATAAAAGAAAAATAACAGAAGAATAAAATAAGATAAAAAAAATGGCCAAAGGCCATTTTTTTTATTGCATTCTTTAAATTGACCAGCCACCATTTATAGAAATTACCTGCCCTGTTGTATAGGTATCTTCTATAAGCCATTCAACACATTTCGCAATATCTTCTGGTTCTCCAATTCTCTCTAAAGGAATTTCTTCCTTTATTTCTTCTATTTCTTTTTTATTTAAATTGCTATTCATTTTTGTATTTATAATGCCTGGAGCAATTGAATTTACTCTAATATTTGATGGACCTAATTCTTTTGCTAAAGATTTAGTTAATGCATCTACTCCAGCCTTAGTAATAGAATATAAACACTCGCAAGAAGCTCCAATTTCTCCCCATATTGAAGAAATATTTATTATACATCCTTGTTTTTTATTTATCATAAATTTTGATACCTCTTGAGTTGTACAAAAAGCTGAATATAAATTACTATTTATTATATTATGCCAATCATCATCTGTATAATCTGTAAATAGCTTAATTAAACTAATTCCTGCATTATTAATTAGCACATCTATTGTTTTAAATTTTTGTATTGTGAATTGAATTAATCTTTTTACTTCTTCTCTTTTTGTTAAATCAGCCTTAAAAATTTCTGCTATTCTATTACTTTTTTCTATATATTCTTGTAATTCTAAAGCTTGTTTTTCAGAAGTATTATAATTAATTACTACATTATACCCGTTCTTTGCTAATGCTATTGATATAGCCTTGCCTATTCCTCGTGCTCCTCCTGTAATAATAGCTGTTTTCATAAATTTTCTCCTTTTTTAATTTTTATTATTAGAGAGCACCGCACTTGTAATGCGGGGGCTCGTTTTATAATGTGAACAATTCTTGAAATTACTTGGTATAAGCAATTATACTTGTTTTTTATTGATATTTCAATATTTATAGGAAGAAAAAGCAAATCATTTTCACATTTGAATCGTTTCAATACATAATTGGATGAGTAAGTTTAGAAATAATATTAAAAATATACAGTAAATAATTGATTTTTCTAAATAAAATTTTAATGATAATGAAAAAATTGAATTATTACAAGCTATAGAAGATATTAAAATTGCATTTAATGAATAATTTTATTTTTATACGTGGGCGGACAGAGGCGTCCGCCCCTACAATAAAAAATAATAATTTCCTATAATACAAAAAAAGTATGTGCATTTCCGGATACACATACATCTACAAATTTGACCGTTGGTAATCAAACAAATTTATTTTGTAATTAAATACTAATATATTATATAAATTTTTTCAAACTAAAAATTCTAGAAAATATTATATTTTTATTTTTTTGTGTAATATTACATAATGTGGGAGCAAATTCTTAATTGTCATCATTTTTATTCTGAAATTTTGATATATTTTATACTGTATATAATAATATGTAATTGTTATGCAAATCTCCTTAAGAATGTCG
>CAJKKA010000054.1 GCA_905200315.1 uncultured Clostridium sp. | reverse complement strand
AAAAAGGTAATGGTGTACAAGTTGTATACGGACCAAAAGTTACAGTTATAAAATCTAATTTAGAAAACTTTATAGCAAGTGGAAAAGCAGCTACAGTTAAAGTAAATGAAACTCCACAAGCAGAGGTTAAAAAAGAAGAAGCTAAATCAGAAGTTAAAAGAGATGTAAAAGTAGAAAACGACGTATTATATGCTCCAATAAAAGGTAGAGCAATAGAATTAAGTGAAGTAAATGACGGAGTATTCTCTGAAGGTATGTTAGGTAAAGGTATAGGAATTGAACCTGAAGAAGGAAGAGCAGTATCTCCAGTAAATGGAACTGTTTCAGTAGTATTCGATACTAAACATGCTATAGGTATAACTTCAGATGACGGTGTAGAAGTTCTTATCCATGTAGGATTAGATACTGTTCAACTAAATGGACAATATTACACTACACATGTAAAAGTAGGAGACAAAGTTAAAGTAGGAGACTTACTTGTTGAATTCGATAAAGATAAAATACAAGAAGCTGGATACAGAACTGTAACTCCAATAATAATAAGTAATACAGATGAATTTAAAAATGTAAAAGTTTTAGCTAAAGGCGAAATAAACGAAAAAGCTGAAATGATAAGTGTTGAAAGATAATTCTGCCATATAATTCATTTTAATTTAAACTTTATAACAATATATTATGATAAGAGTATTATTCTATTATGGGTAATGCTCTTATTTTTTTGTTGACATTAAATAATAAATGGAAGAAAATTATTTGTTGGGGATATAATATTATCATCAGAAAATTTATTTAAAAGCAAATTACAAGGAGAAAAACATAAATTATGAATATAACAGAAATATACAACATGAAAGTAAATATGGGGCTTTTAGATTTAAAAAAATACAATAATTTAATTAACGAAATTGAAAATGTGCCACAAAAATATATAGATGTATTTGATTTAAAAAATATAGGAAATAAACTAAAGGAAGAATTGAAATTAAATAATACGATGGATTTAGATGAAATAGTGGAACTATACTCGCAAGTTATTTTTAATCTTCATTCAACACTTGGAAATACACTTAGTGAGCTTGAATTTAAATTTAATCAAATTAGGATTCAAGCTAGATTAAATGCACTAAAAAATCCACAAAAAGAAGGCTTTGATTTAAATAAAAGTATAGATTTTAAGGATTTAGATTCAGATATCTTAAACCTTATAAATTTAGCTTATAACGGTGTGAAATATATGGCTAAAGCGATGCAAATAAATATTTTATCTGCATCTGATGATGATTCAATTGAAAAGGTAATAGAAGAAATTAAAAGTCTAAAAAATGATATAATATAATAAAAAAGGGCAGTTTGTGTATTTTGAACTGTCCTTTTAAAAATTCTATAAAGCTGTTTCGCATTTAGTATTTTGGGCTATATCTAGTAATTGGGCTGGAGAGTCAACTAAAAAATCTGCACCACTTTCTTTTAGTGATTTTGCATCTCTAAAGCCCCATGTAACACCGACACCTTTTACTCCAGCATTTTGTGCAGTTATCATATCTGAACCAGAATCTCCAACATATAAAGTTGATTCTTTTTGTGCATTGAGTTCTTTCATAGCAGTTAAAACTGTGTCAGGAGCAGGCTTTCTCCTAACACCTTCACGTTCACCTATTGCTACTGGTATTAAATCTTTGAAATAATATTTATTTAAATTTTTAACTCCAAAATCATATTTGTTTGATACTATTCCTAGTTTAAATCCATTAGATTTTAATGTTTCTAAAAGTTCTATGATTCCATTATAAGGAGCAGTTTTGTGTTGCATATTAGTTTTATAATGATCTTTAAAAATTTGTAGACATTTTAGTGCAGTTTCTTCATCAGTTCCATTTGGAACAGCTTTAAACATAAGTTCCTTTATTCCGTTACCTACAAAGCATCTCACTTCTTCATAAGTTCTTTCGGGATATCCAAAAGATTTTAATGCATGGTTAACGCTATCTCCTAAATCTTCTAAAGTGTTTAGTAATGTTCCATCTAAATCAAAAATTACAGTGTTGTATTTCATTTTTATTCCCCTTTTCATAATCTAAATAATTATTACTATAATTTTAAAATATATCACAGTTGTCTATAATAATCAAATAAGGAATAAAGTGGTTAAGATAATAGTTTTTTTGCATAAATGAGATATATATTTTATAATAGTAGAAGTGATAATATGTGTAAGGATATTTAAAAACATATTGGAGGTATTTTAATGGATAACAGCAAAAAGGCCATAGGAGTATTTGACTCTGGTTTAGGTGGGATAAGCGTACTTAGAGATTTGAAAAAGCTTATGCCAAATGAAGATTTTATTTATTTTGGAGATTCTGCATATGCTCCTTATGGTATAAAGACAAAAGATGAAATTACGAAAAGATGTGTTGAAATAATAGACTTTTTTATAGAAAAGGGAGTAAAAGCAGTAGTTATAGCATGTAATACAGCTACTAGTGCTTCTGCAAACTATCTTAGAAAAAAATATAAAGATTTACCTATAATAGGAATGGAACCAGCTTTAAAAGTTGCAACACAAGGGGTTAAAAACAATAATATAGTGGTAATGGCTACACCACTTACTTTAAAAGAAAAGAAATTTGAAACATTAATGCACAAATTTAGAGGCAATAACAAGGTAGTTAAGATGCCTTGTCCAAAACTTGTTGAAATAGTTGAGGATGATTTATTAGACGATGAAACAACAGTTATAAATCAATTAAAAGACTATTATAAAAATGTAAATGTAGATAATTTAGATAGTGTAGTTTTAGGATGTACTCATTTTATATTCTATAAAGATTACTTAAATGAATTTTTACCTGAAACAGCACATTTAGTCGATGGAAATATGGGTACTTGCAAACATGTAAAAGAAATTTTAGAACAAAAACATGAGTTAAATGAAGAAAATCATGTTGGAAAGATAGAAATTTATAACTCAAGTGAAGATCAAAAATATATGACACTTTCAAATAAGTTATTAGCAAGATAGATTTGAATTAATTTTCAAATCTATTTTTTTTGAAGAATATAACAGTAACTGTAAAATAGTGATAATATATTAATAGAAAATTTGATTTTTAATTCTGTGGATAACATATAAAATCTAAAATGATTTTATATGAAAGTTTTTTTAAAAATTGTAAATAATACAGATTAAAGATAAAAATAGGATTAAAAGGAAAAATTGAGAATGAAGGAGTAGTTATAATGGAAAACTTAATAAAAAGATTTGTAAAATATGCAAAAGTACATACAACAAGTAATGAAGATTCTGAAACTGTGCCAAGTACAGAGATTCAAAAGAACTTAGGCAAAATATTAGTAGAAGATTTAAAAGAAATAGGACTAAGTGATGCATATATGGATGACAAAGGATATGTATATGCAACTTTAAAATCAAATACAGATAAAAATCTTAAAAAAATAGGATTTATAGCTCATATGGATACATCACCAGCAGCAAGTGGAGAAAATGTAAACCCACAAATACATAGAAATTATGACGGAGGAGATATAGTAGTAAATAAAGAAAAAAATATAGTTCTATCTCCAAATGAATTCTCGATTTTATCAGAAAAGGTTGGAAAAACAATAATAACTTCAGATGGAACAACTTTACTTGGAGCAGATGACAAAGCTGGAATAACTGAAATAATAGAAGCTTTAAAATATATAATTGAAAATCCACAAATAGAACATTCAGATATAAAAGTTTGTTTTACACCTGATGAAGAAGTTGGAAGAGGAGCAGACTTTTTCGATGTAGAAGGTTTTAATACTGATTTTGCATATACAGTAGATGGTGGTGAAATCGGTGAGTTAGAATATGAAAACTTTAATGCATCAAGTGTAGATATAAAAATAATTGGTAAAAGTGTGCATCCAGGAAGTGCATATAATGTAATGATAAATGCTGCATCAGTAGCAACAGAATTCAACTCTATGGTTCCACAAAATGAAGTTCCAGAAAAAACAAAAGGATATGAAGGATTTTATATGCTTACTTCAATAAGCGGAGAAGTAGATGAAGCAAAACTATCTTATATACTTAGAGATTTTGATTTAGATGGATTAAATCAAAGAAAAGCTAAAATAGAAGAAATAACAAAAACTCTACAACAAAAATATGGAGAAGATAGAATAATCGTCGATATAAAAGATAGTTACTATAATATGAAAGAAAAAATTGAACCTGTCATGTATATAATCGATTTAGCTAAAAAAGCTATGAAAGATGCAGATATTGAACCTAAAATAGTTCCAATTCGTGGAGGAACTGATGGAGCTAGAATTTCATATATGGGAATACCAACACCTAACTTATTTACAGGAGGATATAACTTCCACGGATATTATGAATATGCAGTTGCTGAAGAAATGGAAAAAGCTAAAGAAGTTATAATAAATATAGTTAAAAATAATAAATAAATCGTAAATTTAAAAAGAATGATTTGAGAATAAACTTCCTTAACAGTATTGATTTTACTGTGAATTTAGGAAGTTTATTTTTTTTTGAAAAGAAAAAGTTACAAAAAAGTTACAAAAATACTTGATAAAAAGTTACAAAAATGTAACAATATAATTATAAAGTAAAATTTTTCTTAAAAATCGGAGGAATAGATATTATGAGTATAAATAAATCATATGTATTAGCAGGAGCTTTAGTTGCAACATCAAGTATAGTTATGCCAATTGCGGAAACATCTCAAGTAGAAGCAGCAACTCAAACTGTAACAGTAACATCAAGAGTAAATTTTAGAAAAGGACCTTCTATGAATTACTCTATTATGAGGAAGTTATATAAAGGATATAAATTAACGTACTTAGGTAAAAATGGAAATTGGATAAAAGTAAAATATGATGGAACGACAGGATATGTATATAAAGATTATGTTTCAGGATATAGTTCTTCTAGCGATAATAAAGGAATAACTAGATATGTAAATGCGTCAGTTGGCTTAAATGTAAGAAAAGGACCATCTACTAGCTATTCAAAATTAGGGAAATTATCTTATGGGAAAAGTGTAAAAGTATTGTCAACTTCAAATGGTTGGTCAAAGATAAGTTATAATGGGAGAACAGCATATGTAAAAAGTACTTATTTACAAGCTAAAAAACCATCTTCAACTTCATCAAAAAATGATTCTGATACTAATGTATCAAAAAGTGCAAGTGCATTAATATCATATGCAAAGAAGTTTTTAGGTAAACCATATGTATGGGGAGCACAAGGACCTAATAGCTTTGACTGTTCAGGATTTACATATTATGTATTTAAAAATAAAGCAGGTATTACTTTACCTAGAAATTCAGCTGTTCAAAGTAAATACGGAACATATGTAAGTAGAAGTAATATAAAAGGAGGAGATTTACTATTCTTTGATACTAATGGTTCAAATAATGGAGCAGTTTCTCACGTTGGTCTTTATATTGGAAATGGTCAGATGATACATGCATCTTATAGCCAAAGAAAAATTGTGACAGTAAGCATTAATAATAGCTATTATCAAAATGCATTTGTAAATGCGAGAAGAGTCTTATAATAAATATAAAAGTCAGTAGATCAAATAGGTTTACTGACTTTTGAATAAATATAAATAAAAAACATAAAATAAAATAATTAAAATGTATTATACAATAATTATATATACTCGAACTTTTATTAAATAAAATAAGTCGAAAATGTTAAAATATTGTAAAAAATCCGAAAAAAAGAAGGATATCTAGTAATTACGTATAATTTTATTAATATATAGAAATACAAAGTACACAAAAGATACATAAATGATTAATTAAGATAGTATTTCAAAAATTTAATAAGAAAAGGGGTATAAGCATGACGAATATGAAAAGTAACAAAAAACTATTAGATAATTTCCTTTCTTTTTTACTTATTACTCTAGGGGCAACTTTGGCTGCACTAGCTTTAGAAATATTTTTAGTGCCTAACAACATAATCGATGGAGGAATAATAGGTATCTCAATTATGATTAGTTATATAACTAAAGTTAAATTAAGTATCCTTACCTTTGTCTTAAATATACCTTTCTTAATTTTAGGATATAAGCAATTAGGAAAAAGCTTTTTAATAAAAGCCGCATATGCAATGTTAGTATTTTCAGTATTACTAGAACAATTTAAACCAGTTCCCGAACTTACTAATGATATACTTTTAGCAACTGTATTTGGAGGGTTGTTACTTGGTATAGGAGTAGGTTTTGTAATCAAATTTGGAGCGTGCCTAGATGGAACAGAAGTAGTTGCAATCTTAATAAACAAAAAAACATCATTTTCTGTAGGGCAAGTCGTAATGTTTTTAAACTTCTTTATATATTCAACATCAGGTCTATTATTTGGATGGGATAGAGCATTATATTCAATACTTACTTATTTTATAACTTTTAAAATTATAGATATGGTATCTGAGGGATTTGAACAAGCAAAAGCAGCTATGATTATAACTAATCATGGTGAAGAAATAGCAAATAGCATTTATAAACATTTAGGTAGAACAGTGACAATGTTAGAGGGAGAAGGATTAATAAGTGGAAAGAAGGTTGTACTTTATGCGGTTGTAACGAGAATAGAAATTCCAGAGCTTAAGCGAATAGTAGCTGCGGATGATTATTCGGCATTTGTAACTATAACAGATGTAAATGAAATAGTTGGTAAGCATATTAAAAAGAAAAAAGGAGAAACTACAGAAACAACTTAAATAAATATAAAAAAACCTCTAGGATATATCTCTTAGAGGTTTTTTATATTTATTGAAATTACATTTGTTTTTTATTTATATAACATAATTTATTAGATTGGTAGATCTGAAGGTTTTTTTAGTTTTTTATGCTTAAATACAGGAACGCCAAGTTCTTCGCCTAATTTTTTTACTGCATTTTTATAAGCAGATTTTAAATTGTCGTGAATTACAATTCCATCTACCTTCATAGAAATAGAATCAACACATTTTTTTAGATATTGATAATTTTCTTCTTTATCATATTCACCTTGAACCATCCATTGGTTAGATAAAATATGTCCGATTGATACTGGTTTTTCAGTATTTATTATTACATTTGAGAAAGTTTCTTCAAAATGCATTCCTCCTGTACAAAGAAGTACTTTTATATCTTTTAATTCTGGTTTTATATCATCATCAAAAACTCTAAATAGAGAATTTGCTAATACACCTTCAGCAACAGGATTTTTCCAACTTTCAAGTGTACTTCCTATTTCTATATCGAATATAGGTACTTGGTACTTGTCTATTAAGTTTATATCTTGGCCTTGAATTGTTCCAGTCCAATGAGTTGCTTCAGTCATGGTTGTGAAATCTTCTAAGTTTGATTTCACACGATTTTCTTCTATAGCTAATAGAAGATTTCTAAGGTATATTGGATTTGATGGTGCAAATATTTTTCCGACAACATCGCCAGTTGAGTGAACAGTAAGTATTTTGTCTGGAGCATTTTTTCCGCCATGCCAATTTACAACGCCCGCAACATCATAATCTTTAAAATATTTATTTAAAAGAGGTATGTATAAATCGTAATCGTAACTTAAAACTTTGTCAGTTTCAACAAATGAAAATAAATTACCTCTATCATCATGATATTCATAGACATCTCTATTTGCAAATTTAAAATCTGCTAATTTTAAATCGTAATTTTCTTTTAAATAATTTAGTACTCTTGGTGCAACTTCATCTCTTTCATAATCTGTACAAAAAAAGTAAACAGCTTTTCTCATAAGTTTCCTCCTAAATAAGTTAATAAATTTTTTAATCCATAAGAAATATATATTTTAAACAAAAGGACTGAAATTCCTTCCATCATATACTATTTCATCATACCCTTTAGGATCAGTATTGCCTTCTGTGCTAAATATTAAAACAACAGAATCTTTATTTAATCCCATATCACGTCTTATATCTTCAAATTCATCTTTCTCCATAAGTATTGACAAAAGGCCAGCGCCTACTGCACCAGATTCACCAGAAATAACCTTTTTATCATCTTTTAATGGGCTTGCCAAAATTCTCATACCTCTAGCAGTTACATAATCTGGACAAGAAGCATAAAAACTAGCATAATCTCTTAAGATTGGCCATGTAGCTGTATTTGGTTCACCACAATTAAGTCCAGCCATTATTGTATGTAAATCTCCAGTTACAGCATGAGGTTTTGAATCATCTGCTTTTGCAGATTTGTAGATACATGCAACAGTAACAGGTTCAACTATAGTAGTTATTGGAGGTTTTTTATCAAATCTATTGACCATATATCCAAGCACGCTTCCAGCCATAGAACCTACACCAGCTTGTAGAAATAAATGAGTAGGTTTTTCTATTCCAAGTTCGTTTAATTCATCAAGTGCTTCCTTAGCCATAATTGTATAGCCTTGGCTTATAAAGTTTGGAATATCTTCATATCCTTCCCAAGCAGTATCTTGAACTAAATACCATCCATTTTCATCTGCTAGAGAAGCTGCTTTTCTAACTGCATCGTCATAATTTAAATCAGTAATTGTAACTGTAGAATTACCCATATTTTCAATCGCCTTTGCTCTTGTAAGCACGCTGCCTTTAGGCATAAATACAACAGATTTGCAACCAAGTTTGTTAGCAGCCCAAGCGATACCTTTACCATGGTTTCCATCAGTAGCAGTTACAAATACTATATCTTTCAATTTTTCTTTTATATCTTTATTTTGTAAATCTTTAAAAGTTGTAGATTTATAATCTAAGTTTAATTTGTCACATACTATTCTAAATATAGCGTATAATCCCCCAAGCCCTTTAAAAGCATTAAGCCCATATCTATAAGATTCATCTTTTACGAATATATTTTTTACACCTAACTTTGATGCTAAATTATCTAATTTAACAAGTGGTGTTTTTTTATACTCATCAATAGATGTGTGGAATTTTTCAACATCATTTACAATATCCTCAGTTAAAAAATCGACATTAGTTGAGTTATTTAGATTTGTAGAAATTATATTAATTCCGAAATGTTCTTCGTATTTTATCATTCTATCTCTCCTTATATTATTTATTTTAGAAATTAAATTGTCTGTGAAAATTATATAAACCCTTTTAATATAATTATATTTCATAAAATGTAATATTTATATCTTCATATTGATTATTTATGCAATTATATTGTCTAACTTATAAAAATTTTAAAATATATGCATATAAATATTCAAAATAAAATCATCATACATAAAACTTATGATAAAATAGTATTAATTTTGTAGCGATAAGGAGGCAACATATGGATACAAATAATTTATTGATGACAGGTTTTGTACTTACTTTAGGAGCTATGGCTATCTTAATAAGTATAATAAGTTTTGGATTTATGATTATGTATCAAATCAGAAATAAGGTTAAAGTTAACAATTATGTAAAAATGATAATACTTATAGCTTTTATAATTGGAGTTATATTAGTTTTTGTATCAGGTAGCAGATTAGATTTAAAATCACTTGGATTTTAGATAAATGTTATTTCTACATTAAACAGAATTATATTTAAGTACGGAGGAAAAATGCAAAAAAAGATTAATTTGACAGAAGGTGGGATAGTTGAAAAGCTCGTAAAAATAGCTATCCCGATAATGGCTACATCATTTATTCAAATTGCTTACAATTTAATAGATATGATGTGGGTTGGAAAAAACGGAAGTAATTCCGTAGCAGCAGTTGGAACGGCAGGATTTTATCCTTGGCTTGCAATGGCATTTGTTATGTTTTCAAAAATTGGAGGAGAGGTAAAAGTAGCTCAAAGTATGGGAGAGAAAAATATAAAAGAAGTAAAATCTTATATAAAATCATCCATAGAATTGAATGTATTTTTATCTTTGACCTACAGTTTAATACTGATTTTATTTAATAAACAATTAATAGATATTTTTAATTTAGGAAATGCTGAAGTAATATCGATGTCTAGACAGTATTTAGTTATATTAGGACTTGGAATGATTTTTTATTTTATAAATCCTGTATTTACATCGATTTTTATTGGACTTGGAAATAGTAGTATACCATTTAGGATTAACACAATCGGACTTATAGCAAATATTATATTAGATCCACTATTAATTTTCGGATTTGGACCAATTCCAGCTCTTGGAACAAATGGGGCAGGTATTGCAACAATAAGTGCACAAATAATAGTTAGTTTTGTTTTTATTGGATATATAATAAAAAATAGAATAGAATACTTTAAAGTTAGATATTTTAGAAAAATAGAACTTAAATATTTTAAGATATTATATAAATTAGGTTTTCCAGTAGCTATCCAAAATGCATTATTTACACTTATATCTATGGC
>CAJKKA010000053.1 GCA_905200315.1 uncultured Clostridium sp. | reverse complement strand
TGGGATTGTTAGTTTTATCAAATTATCACTCCCTTACCTTTAGTTATTATAAATCTAAAATAGAATTTATGAAAGGATATTTTATGCATAAAGATAGATTGAAACAAATTTGTGAAAATAAAAAAATAGATATTATGGGTGTGGCACCGATTGGGCCATATTTTGAACTAGAGAAAATTTTAAATGATAGAAAACAAAAAGAACATCTTACGGGTATGGAAGAAGAAGATATAAATAAAAGAATAAATCCAAGATTAATAATGGATGATGCAAAATCGGTAATTGTATGTGCATTTCCATATTATATTGGAGAATACAGAGATTCTAATATATCAAAATATTGTTATGGAGAGGACTATCATATTGTAACTAAACAAATACTTACAGATATATGTTTAGAAATAGAAAAGGAAATACCAGATTTCAAATACGAAATTTTTGCTGATAATGGTCCACTAGTGGATAGATACTTAGCATATCTTAGTGGAATAGGATATTTTGGAATAAATAATAATATCATAACAGATAAATATGGGTCTTATATATTTATAGCCTATGTAGTTAATAATTATGAGTTTGAACCAGATAAACCTAGCGAAAAAAGCTGTCTAAAATGTAATAAATGTGTGAAATATTGTCCGGGAAATGCTATTTTGGGAAATTTTGAAATTGATCCTAGAAAATGTCTTTCATATATAACCCAAAAAAAAGAGGAATTATCTGAAAGTGAAATACAATTATTAAAAGAAAATGGCAAAGTGTTCGGATGTGATATATGTCAAGATGTATGTCCTCATAACAAAGATATACAAACTACTAAGATATGTGAGTTTAACAACGAATTAATTACAAAAATAAATCAAGAAGAAATAGACGAAATTTCTAATAAGGAATTTAAACGAAGATATAAAAACAGGGCATTTAGCTGGAGGGGAAGAAAAATTATTAAGCGAAACTTAGATATAATTTCAGATAAAAATAAAATGGATTTTTAAAATTTTGATAAATAAGTCAAATATTCATAATTAATAGTGTCGGTTAAACATATACTTAAATAAGTTGAAAATATATTGTGTTGAGGGGAGAAGGCTATGAAAAAATTTAAGAATACTTCTGAAATCGAACCGTATGATGGTATTATCGGGCAACAACGAGCTGAAAAAGCCATGCAATTTGGATTAAAAATGAATAATCCAGCTTATAATATATACGTTTCAGGAAACTGTGGAAGTGGAAGAATTACTTATACGATAAAGGCGATAGAATCTCAGCAAATTGATGAAAGTAAAATTAAAGACTGGTGTTATGTATATAATTTTAAAGACCCTAGAAAACCTATAGCTCTTGACTTTCCAGCGGGAGAAGGGTCTGAATTTAAAACATATATGGAAGATTTAATTGAATGTTTAACAGAGGAAATCAACGATGCATTTGAAAATGAAGAATACGAGCTTACAAAAAACAAATTACTCCAAACTTATGAATTTGAAAAAGAAAAATTACTTAAAAATATAAGAGACTATGGAAAAGAAAAAGGATTTAAGTTGAAAAGTTCTAGTTCAAGTTTTATATTTATACCTATAGATGATAATTATGAAGATGAAATATCTGCTGAAGAATTTTGTAAAACTAAAAAAGAACTTGAGGAGATGGCTATTCAGGTTTTATATAAATTAAAATCTTTAGAAGAAAGAGTTAAACAAGTTGTCATTGAAACAGAAAATCAAATTGGAAAATTAGTAGTAGAACCGTATATTGAAGCAGCAAGAAAAAAATATAGTGATAATAAAAAAGTAATCGAATATCTAGATGCATTGGAAGAAAACATTATTGAATCTATATATTATTTTTATTTAGATGAAGATGATTTAAAAGATAAATATGATAAAGATTATGCATTAAAATATGAGGTTAATTTATTTGTAAGTAACGATAATTTTTCAAAAATTATTGTGGAGAATGACCCGAGACCAAGTAATTTATTTGGAAGAGTGGAATATGAATATCACAATGGAAATCTAAAAACGGATTTTACAAAAATAATTCCTGGTGCATTTCATAAAGCTAATGGAGGGTATGTGATTTTATATGTTGATCAACTTTTGAGATATGCAAATACTTGGGAATTATTAAAGAAAACATTAAAAACTAAGCAGATAGATATAGAAGGTCAAGGATTTATAAATCCTATGCCAATTCCATGTGATTTAAAAATAATTCTTATAGGAAGCAAATATTTATACAACCTTATTTATAATTACGACCCTGAATTTATGAAGTATTTTAAAGTATTTGTAGATTTTGATGACGAAATGGATAAAACTGAAGAAAATGAAGATGCAATAAGCAGATTTATTTCTTATCAATGTAATAAAAATAATTATAAGCACCTTACTTATGATGCTGTTACAAAGGTAATTAATCAAAGTATGAAGATGGTTGAAGATAAAAATAAGCTGTCCACAAATTTTAATAAGTTGATGGATATGATAGATGAAGGAAACCTATATGCCAAAATGGATGGTTCAAAATATATAGAAAAAAGACATATAGACAGAGCAATATTAGCAAAGAAAAATAGAATAGATAAAATTGAAGAAAAGATAGATGAATCATATAAAAATGAAAATACATTAATAGATATAGAAGGAAAGCAAGTAGGAGTTATAAATGGTTTATCTGTATTGAGTACAGGAGAGCATACTTTTGGGAAACCATCTAGAATAACTGTTGCTACAGCTTGCGGTAATAGAGGAATTGTAAACATTGAAAGAGAAGTAAAAATGAGTGGTTCCATCCATAATAAAGGGGTATTAATATTAGAAGGATACTTAGCAGAAAATTTTGCACAAGAATTCCCTTTATCTTTAAATGCATATATTTGTTTTGAACAAAATTATGGAGGGGTTGATGGAGATAGTGCATCATCAGCAGAATTATATGCATTATTATCTTCTCTAAGTAATTTAGCAATAAAACAAAATATTGCTGTTACGGGCTCTATTAATCAAAAAGGTCAAATTCAAGTAGTAGGCGGAATTCCAAAAAAAATTGAAGGATTCTACTATTGTTGCAAACATAAAGGTCTTACAGGAGAACAAGGTGTAATTATACCAGCAAAAAATGAAGATAATTTAGTTTTATGTGAAGAAGTAGAAGAAGCTATAAAAAATAAGAAATTTCATATTTATAAAGTAAATAAAGTAGAAGAAGCCATGGAAATATTAACAGATGAGAAATTCAATATTATAAAAGAATTATCTATAAAAAAATTGAGAAAATATAGTGAGTATAAAAAATAAATACTTATTTTAATTAATTAAAATTTTTAAAAATCAATTTTGAGAATATTATCATGCTCAAAATTGATTTTTTTGTCGTAATAGGAAAAATATAAACTAAATGTTTTGTAATATATTGAGTAAATTTAAAGATAATAAATTTAAAGATAAAATAATAAAAAATTGACTGAAAAACAAGGGGGACAATAAAATGAAAAACGTAAATAAAATACTAGATAAATTGGAAGAAATATATCCAGATGCACAATGTGAGTTAAATTATGAAACGCCATTTGAACTTTTAATAGCTACCATACTATCTGCACAATGCACAGATGTAAGAGTAAATAAAGTAACAGAAGTATTATTTAAAAAATATAATACACCAGAACAATTTGCAGCTTTAACAGAAGAAGAAATCGGAGAAGAAATAAGAAGTTGTGGACTTTATAAAAGTAAATCTAAAAAGATAAAAGAAAGTTCAAGAATGATTTGTGAAAATTTTGGAGGAGAAGTTCCACAAACATTAAAAGAATTAACTACACTTCCTGGTGTAGGAAGAAAAACTGCAGATGTAGTTTTAAGCAATGCATTTAATCACGATGCAATAGCAGTAGATACCCATGTATTTAGAGTTACAAATAGAATAGGAATAGTAAATGAAAAAAATGTGGAAAAGACAGAATTTGCATTAATGGATGTTATTCCGAAGAATAGATGGTCTCACTCTCATCATTTATTTATTTTCCACGGAAGAAGGATGTGCAAAGCAAGAAAACCTGAATGTGATGCCTGTCCAATAAAGGATGATTGTGACTACTATAATAATTTACAAAAATAGGACTAATTACTACAGAAAGGGATGACTGTGTTGAGAAGAGGCAAACTTTTAATTTTGATGATGCTAGTAATTATTTTTATGCTAACAAATAATAATATTATATATGCTATTAATTTAAACGGAAAAATCCTTAATAATATTTATGTGCAAGATATAAATCTATCTGATTTGACTAAAGAAGAAGCAACAAAAAAGATAAATTCTTATATTGAGCAAAATAATGAATTTGAATTATTCTACAATAATGAATCTATACTTGTAAATAAAGAAACATTAGGTGTAGATTATAAAGTTGATGAATTAGTAGATAGAGCTTATAGTATAGGCCGAGATAAGGACTTAATTACTGATATGAAAACTAAAATAAGTCTAAAAAAGGGTGAAAAAAAAATAATACCATTAACTTGCAGTTATAATATAAAAAAAGTAGATAATTTAATTGATAAAATATATTCAAAATTATATATATCACCAAAAGATGCAAGTGCTAAAATTGTGAACGGCAACATAGTTGTTTATGAAGAACATAAAGGCCAAGCTGTAAATAAAGAAAATTTAAAAGATATTATAGTATACAAAATTGAAAATTTGGATTCTAGTCAAAGTGAAATACCCTTAGATGTATTAAATCCTAAATATACCTATGACCAATTAATGAAGATAGATACATTATTAGGAAGTTATGAAACTTATTTTAATCCAAAAAGGAAAAACAGAGTTAATAATATCACAGTAGCTGCCAAATCTACTAGTGATATCCTTGTAAATACGAACGAAAAATTCTCATTTAATCAACAATTGAGGGACAATGATGCATATAACAAATTAAAAGTAGCATCAATAATTTTAAATGGAAAACATGATAAAGGTGTGGGTGGTGGAATATGTCAAGTATCTACTACTATTTATAATGCAGCCTTATATGCTGGAATGGATATAGTTAAAATAACTAATCATTCTATACCTAGCCCTTATGTAACAAAAGGAAGAGATGCGACTGTATCAAATGGAAATATGGATTTTGTATTTAAAAATAATAATAATAATCCAATAATAGTTCATAACGAAATTTTTGAAAATAAAATTGTATCTAAAATATACGGATGCAGTAGCGATAAAAGAAATATAGAAATAGAAACAAAAATAGTAGAAACTATAAAAAATAAAAAAATATATAAAAGTGATTCAAAGCTACAAAAAGGAACAAAAGTAGTTGAACAGGAAGGTAGATTGGGATATACTGTAAATACTTTTCGTTTATATAAGTCAAATAATGAAATCCTAAAAAAGGAACTAGTTAATACAAGTTACTATCCACCTTGTGATGAAATAATATTAAAAGGAACAAAGGATAACACGCTTTATAAATAATAATATTTATTTAAATGTAATTTTTAAATATATGTTTTTTTTGATATAATATAATTTAGGTTTATAATAAGTTTATAAATTAAATAGTAATTATAAATAATAGAAAAATTATAAAAGTATAAGGAGGAGAAAATGTCAATAAATGTTGTATTAGTAGAACCAGAAATACCTCAAAATACTGGAAATATAATAAGAACTTGTGCAAATACAGGCGCAATTTTACACTTAATTAGACCATTAGGGTTTTCATTAGAAGATAAATACTTAAAAAGATGTGGACTAGATTATTGGGATATTTCAGAAATAAAATATTATGATAGCTTTGAGGAATTACAAGAAAAATATCCAGATGCAAAATATTTTTATTCAACAACTAAAGCAAATAAAGCTCACTCAGATATGGAGTTTGAAGATGGTTGTTTCTTAGTATTTGGAAAAGAAACAAAAGGACTTCCAAAACCTTTAATAGAAGCGAATATGGAAACTTGTATGAGAATACCTATGTTAAAGCTAGAAAAGGCAAGATCTTTAAATCTGTCAAATTCGGTAGCTATAGTAGTATATGAGGCTATGAGACAAATTGGATATCCAGGAATGAGATAACAATTTTAAGGTGAAGGAGTAGTTAACTATGGGTAAAATTAAATTGATTTGTGACAGTATGGCGGATTTAACTAAAGATCAAATAGAAAAATATGATATAGAAGTTTTACCGTTAACTGTAATATTAGATGATAAAGAATACAAGGATGGAATAGATTTTGAATTAGATGAGTTCTATCAATTATTAAAAGATAAAAAGTATCCAAAAACTTCACAAGTAACATATGGACAATTCAAAACAGCATTTGATAAATATGTAGCTGATGGAAGAACTATTTTCTATATAGCATCATCAGCAAATGCTACAGGAAGTTATCAAAGTGCTGTAATGGCTAAAAATGATACTGAAGGGGATATACATTTATATGATGCAAGTAATTTAACTTTTGGTGCAGGAATGTTTGTATTAAAAGCAGCACAATTATTAGAAGAGGGAAAAACTCTTGATGAAGTGATTAAAGAGCTGAATATAATAAAAGAAAAATACTGTTTAGTATTCTCTATAGATTCTTTAAATCATCTTCAAAAAGGTGGTAGAATTTCTTCTACAAAAGCAATGGTAGGTAACTTATTAAATGTAAAACCAATATGTGAAGTTAAAGATGGACTAGTTACTCAATTAGGTCAAGTTAGAGGTAAGAAGAATGTTATAAATAAACTTATTGAAGCTACAGATGAGTTAACTGGTGGAAATATAGATACTAGTATTATGTATATCGGATATATGGATAACGAAAAAGAAAAAGATAAAATGGTAGAGGCTTTAAAAGAAAAATACAATCCTGACAAAATAGGAACATTTAAAATAGGTTCTTGTATAGGATCACATTCAGGTCCTGGAGTTTTAGGAATATTAAGCTTTAAAAAATAATCGTATTTTGTGAATTTAAAGTACATACTATATAAATTATACGAACAATATAAAAAGAAAGACTGTGGAATATGCATTCTACAGTCTTTTTTTTATATAAAATTTATAAAAATCCATTTTTTTTTCGGTATTACTGATAAAATAACGAACAAAATATAAAAAAATAAAAAAAAAGTATTGATTTTTTTAAAAAAAAATAGGATAATGGAGTTGGAAATGTTTCGTGCTAATTCGACATATAAGATATACTATATAAAACAAAATTAAAAATAATTTACTTTATAAATAAATATATAAGAGTTTGCATAAAATATGAATAGTAAATAATCGACAAGTTTTAGGAGGACATTATGCAATTAAAAAAATTATTTGCAGTAGGACTTACAGCAATAATGATGGGTTCATTATTAGTTGGATGTAGTAGTAAAACAGAAAGTAATGAAGACGTATACAAAATAGGAATGATATCTGATACAGGTGGAGTAAATGACGAATCATTTAACCAATCTACTTGGGAAGGGTTACAACAAGCTCAAGAAAAATATGGAAAAGACAAAGTACAAGTAAAATATGTAGAGTCTAGCCAAGAAGCTGACTATACACCAAATATAGAAACATTCGTAGAAGAAGATTTAGATTTAATAATAGGTGTTGGATATAAAATGGCTGGTGCAATAGAAGAAGCATCTAAAAATTATCCAGATGTACAATTTGCAATAATAGACCATTCTTATGAAAAACAACCAGAAAATGTTACTTCATTAATATATGAAGATAATACAGCTGCTTATTTAGCTGGATTAGTAGCAGCTAAAAAGACTGAAACTAACAAAGTTGCATTTATAGGCGGAATAAAAAGTGCTACACTAGATAAATTCGAATATGGATTTAGAGCTGGTGTTAAAGCTGCAAATCCAAATTGTGAATTAACAGTTAGATATTTAAATAGTTTCTCTGATTCAGCATTAGCAAAATCAGTAGCAAACCAAATGCATAAAGATGGTGTTGATGTGATATATACAGCAGCAGGTGCAGCTGGTACAGGAGCTATAGAAGCAGCAAAAGAAAACAATAAAATGGCTATAGGTGTTGACGTTGATCAAAGTCCTTTAGCACCAGACAACATAATATCATCAACTATGAAAAACGTAAATGTATCAATAGTTAACTTAGTAGGTGAAATATTAGAAGATAACTACCAAGGTGGACAAGTTATAGTAAATACATTAGCTAGTGGTGGTGTTGGTTTATCTGATACAACAAAAGATCATGTTTCTAAAGATATACTTGACTATGTTAATGAACAAGCTGGTAAAATAAAATCTGGAGAAATAGTAGTTCCAGAAAATGAAAAACAATACAACGAAATAGTTGGAAAATAAATTAGAGTATTAATAAATTAAAAATAAATTTAAAACTGTTAAATAGCTATCAAAGGAATATTCCATTGATAGCTATATTTGTGTAAAAATATACAAATATAGACAATATATTCAATAATTATACTTGATATAAAAAATATATGATTAAAATATAATAAAAATTTAATTTTATATTGAAATTTTATTAAGAAAATAGGATAATAGATAAAGGTGAAATTCGTGCAAATTCGACATATGTGTTACACTATTTAAAATCTAATCAAATTGAAATTTTGTATTACATAATAAATAATAATTTATAAATAATATGATAAAATTTGCACAAAATAAAAATAGAATATAGAACGCTAGGAGGACAAAATGCAATTAAAGAAATTATTTGCAATAGGACTTGCATTCACAATGATGACAACACTATTAGTTGGGTGCAGTAGTAAAAATGATAATGCTGGTAAAGATTCGGCAAGCGACAAAGTATATACTATTGGTATGATAACAGATACTGGTGGGGTAAATGATGAATCATTCAATCAATCTACATGGGAAGGTTTACAAAAAGCTGAAAAAAAATTCGGAAGCGATAAAGTAAAAGTAAAATACTTAGAATCTACAAAAGATGCTGATTATGTTCCAAATATAGAAACATTCGTAGAAGAAGATTTAGACTTAATAATAGGTGTTGGTTATAAAATAGCAGGTGCAATAGAAGAGGCAGCTAAAAACTATCCAGAAAAAGAATTTGCGATAGTTGACCATGCATATGAAAAACAACCAGAAAATGTAACTTCATTAGTGTATGAAGATAATACTTCATCATATTTAGCAGGATTAATAGCTGGTAAAATGACTAAAACAAATAAAGTCGCATTTATAAGTGGTATGGAAAGTGCTGTATTAGCAAGATTCCAATATGGATACATGGCAGGTGTTAAAGCTGCAAACCCAGATTGTGAAGTAGTAGTAAGATGCGCAAATAGTTTTAATGATGCTGCACTAGGAAAATCTATAGCAAATCAAATGCACAAAGATGGTGCTGATGTAATATTCACAGCTGCAGGAGCAGTTGGTACAGGTGCTATAGAAGCGGCTAAAGAGAATGGAAAAATGGCTATAGGTGTTGATACTGACCAAAACGCATTAGCTCCAAACAACGTAATAACATCAGCTGTTAAAAATATAGACGTATCAGTTATAGATTTAATAGGTAAATTAATCGATGGAAATTACAAAGGTGGAGAAGTTGTAACTAATACACTTGCAAGTGGCGGTGTTGGTATAGCAGCAACTACAGACAAAAATGTTCCAGAAGACATATTAAAATATGTTGATGAGCAAGCTGACTTAGTAAAAAGCGGTGAAATAAAAGTTCCTCAAAATGAGAAAGAATACAAAGAAATAGTTGAGAAATAGTGCCAACTAAATATAGTATATTTCTGGCGGAATTAGAAAGATTTTAAAATACAAATAGATTCTATAAATAATGGATAATATATATATGTATTATCCATTTTTTAAATATACGACAAATGTCGGATATAGAATAGATAAATTAAAATAAGGAGGACAGCATAAGCATGGAAAATAGTTATATAGATTACAATCATAAAAGTATACAAATGAAAAATATAACTAAGAAGTTTGGCGATTTCGTAGCCAATGATAACATCAACTTGACTGTACACAAAGGAGAGGTTCATGCACTTTTAGGTGAGAATGGTGCAGGAAAATCAACTCTAATGAATATCTTATATGGATTATACACTCCAACTTCAGGTGAAATCTATATAAATGAAGAATTAGTTAATATCGAAAATCCTAGCGTGGCTATAAGCAAAGGTATAGGAATGGTTCACCAACATTTCATGTTAATAGGTACTTTTACAGTTGCACAAAATATAATTTTAGGTAGTGAAACTACTAAATTTATGGGAGCTTTAGATATGAACAAAGCCATAAAAGATGTAGAAGAAATATCTAAAAGATATGGTTTAGCAATAGACCCAATGGCTAAAGTAGATGATATATCAGTAGGTATGCAACAAAGAGTTGAAATATTAAAAGCACTATATAGAGGTGCTGATATGCTAATACTTGATGAACCGACAGCAGTTTTAACACCACAAGAAATAGAAGATTTAATAAAAATCATCAGAAACTTAACTAAAGAAGGTAAGTCAGTTATAATAATAACTCATAAATTAAAAGAGATAAAAGCAATAGCAGATCATTGTACTGTTATAAGAAGAGGTAAATACATCGATACTGTAAAAGTTGATGACGTTACAGAAGATGATTTAGCAACAATGATGGTTGGTAGAGAAGTTAACTTCAAAGTTGATAAAGAAGA
>CAJKKA010000052.1 GCA_905200315.1 uncultured Clostridium sp. | reverse complement strand
GTCCGCAGTTGATGCACCGATCCTGCAAAAAGAGGGGAATATAACCTTCGCGGGATCATATATTGTACTATTTTTATCTTTAATAGGTCCATTGTAAATTTCCAATGGAGAACTTCCATTATAAAATAAAACTATATATTTTTCTTGGTAATATCTATATAATGTTGGTATTATATCGTACACATTTACTATTCTATTGCCATTCTCAAATTTACTAGTATCACTTTCAATATTAGATGAATATCTCGTTTTGTCTGAATATGAGAGAACATCTTGTGATGTTCTCTTTGCTTGCATTATTGTTACCATTGCTATTGATAAGGCTGCAACAAATAGCAATGTAAAACCTGCTATTTTTAAAGCTTCTGTCGCATTTTCCATAATACACTCCTATTAATTAGCTACATAGCAAACTGCAGAAATTCTGCCTTGTTTATTATATTCAAATGAAACTGTATACATCTTACCAGAAACTATATTAGTATTTGCATAAGAAACATTTGTATCGTTTGGAAGTTGATCCACTATACCAGTTCCAGCTGCAGTATTTTTTATATCAATAATTTCTCCATTCTCAGCTGATTTATTATAGTTTTTTACTGTATTTATTAAAGCCTTTACTGATGAACCTTTTTGTTTTCCTTCATAAGAATCAAATTTACTATTAAATGCTGCTACTTCTTGGTCTGATAAACCTGTATTCCCTACTGCACTTTTTGCTTGGTTAAATACAAATACTCCTAATGCTATAATTAAAATTGAAAGTAATATTGCACCTGCTATTATTAAGGCTTTTGATGCGTTTTCCATAACTTTTCCTCCTTAGTTTTTTTTATTTTTTATATTCTATACTGTCTTTTTTTAGACAAATATTGATAACTATTTTATTGTTGTTCTATTTTTATATATTTTATTTTTTTGGTTTTTGTGTGATATTGCACATCTGTTATTTTAAATGTTTCTAAACTAAAACTATTTATAAATTTTTCTACTCCCATATTATATATTGTTTCCATTGAGTAGGTTGTATCATTATCTTTTATGTATATGTCTACTTTTATTGAATTTTCATCATTTTCTATATACATTTCTTTTTCATTTTTGCTTACTTTATTTTGCTCATTGTTGTTTACTGCTTTGTTTAATATTGTTGCTATTTCTGTTCCTGCTATTTCTGTGTTTTGGTATTTTGTAAATTCATTGTTGTAGTCTTTTAAATCTTGTATATTTTTTTTATATGTGTTGTATGCATATAGCATGGATGAAATTACTATTGCAACCAATATTAATATGGTTATTATATATTTTTTCATTTTTACACCTATTTGAATTTTATATTATTTATTGTTTTTTGTAAATAGTTTTTTGTGGTTTATTTGTAAAATTTTGTATTATTTTTCATGACGGTCAATGACCGCCCCTACGAAATCTGACATTTATTAGTTTAAAGACAAAATAATAATTAAGATTAAATTTCAGATTAATTTATTATTTTGGCTCGTACTATTTTTTCGTGAATGTAATTGCTTTTACAATTCCTGTTTCATTACTTATATTTACAGTACATGTATACAAATTTTCATATACAATTTTGTTATCATTACCATCATTAATTACTTTTGTTTTATTATTACTACTTATAAATTCGTTTAAATTTGGTTCTGGTGATAGTTCATTAATGTTTATATCTTTTATATCCACATATATATATGTATTCGAATTGTTTCTAAAGTCTCTTGGTCTATTATTTAATTTATAATATTCTTCGTATTGATTATTACTATTTTGGGCAAGGTTTATTATTGTTACTATATCGTATACTGTACACAGGTCTCCACCTTCGTATTTGGTAAATTGTGCATTAAATTCATCTTTTTGTTTTGCACTTAGATTTTTGTTTATGTTTTTTGAATATGTTCCAAATGTCGTAAAAAGATATGTTCCTAGTGATATTAACATTACTGATATTAGTACAGTTGCTGCCATTAATAAGGCTCTTGATGCATTTTCCATATCTTTTCTCCTTTCGTTTTTTTGTATTGTGGGCACGGGGTGTCGTGCCCCTACGTTGTATATGACATTTTTATTATTCTTCCATTTGTATCGTATTCTATTCCAGCTGGTTTAAAAGTTTGTTTTTTTATAATTAAATATTGTTCATATATTGGATAATCTTCTTTATATTTATTAATTGCTTGTGAATATTTATTAGAACCTAATTTTTGTTCTAATTCTTTTAAGGTTTCATCTGCTTGTTCTCGTTCTAAATGAGAAGAACCAGCTTTGTTTTTTACCTCACAAGCTTCTTTTAATGCTTCTAAATAGTTTGCTGAAATGTATTTATCGTTCATCATATTATCAACATCAATTTGTAATTTTGAATAATATTCATACCATTCAGTTCCATTATTATTGTTATTTTCATTAATATAAAGTTCTATTTTTTTATATCCTTCGCTTACTGTATATTTTTCATTATAGTCTTTTATTTTATTTGATAATGATAGCATTTTTGCTCCGCTAAGTGTTTTATCGAATGATTCGAAGGATTTGTTGAAATCTGTTATTTCTTGCAGTTTTTGATTTTCTGCATCTTGTCTTTTTACACTTGTTAAATCTCTATACATAAATACAACTGCTGATATTACTAGTACTGATATTAGTATTGTTCCAGCTATTGTAAGGGCTTTTGCTGCATTTTCCATTTTCTTCTTCCTTTCTTTAGAGATTTAATTTTTTTAGATGTTCGGGCGGACAGAGGCGTCCGCCCCTACATCATCTAATATTAATTTTTTATTATTTTTTTCGGGTCGCCCTAAAGCCGCCGCCCCCTACAAGTTTGACACTAATTTTATTGTTGCTTTCATTTTACATTTTCATTTTTGACATTGTGCTGAATGATGTTGACATACTTGTTAGTCCTATGAATACTAATGGTATTATTAGGTATCCAACGAATACGCATACTAGTGGTGTGAAGCCTATTGCTTTTCCTATCATTCCTTTTTTTGATATTAATCTGTTGTTTGATTCTTTTCTTTTTTCTTGGTAGTATGCTCTTTCTGTGTCTAGTTCGTCGAATGCTTCTCTTATTGGTATTTTCTCAACTGCTGCTTGCATACTTTCTATTAGTCTTGTCATTTCTTGATATGATATTTCATCTTTCATTGCTTCTAGTGCTTCCCATGCTCCTGCTTCGTAGTTGTTTATACATTTGCTTAATGGTGCTTTGAATATATTTGAGTATCTTTCTAGCCATTCTAGTATCATTTCTACGTTTACTCTTTCTATTTTCATAAGCATTAATATTATTGTATGGAATTGCATTACTTCGTCTTCCATTTCCATTAAACGCATTTTCTTTTGGAATACCAATAACCATACTGGTGACATATATCCTAGTAGTGCAAATACTATTGCTAGCAATACTTCAAACCATTTCATGTATTCACTGTTTACTGTTTGCAGTTTTTTGTATACTCTTTCTGCATCTGTTTGTATGTCATCGTCTGATGCTTCTTTATAATATTTTGAGTGTTTCATTGCAAATTCTATGTCTTTTTGTGTTGTTTTTAGTTTTCCTTTAAATTGATTTAAGAATATATTGTCTTGTTCTGTTACTTTCATTGCTTCTTGTTCATCTTTATCTGACATATCTCCGTATTATGTCGTAAGTGGTGGTTGGTTGTGTATATATATAATTAATTGCAACTTTATGTAATTGTGCAAACAATACAAAGGATACTATAAAAGTAACTAAACATATTGAAACTCTGTTTATGTATAGCCATTTCATTTTTAATTTTGAGGCTGAGTCTTTGAGTAGAGCTCTTATTTTTCTATAGTCTTTTGTTCCTGGTTTTGGCATAAGTGTATCTATAACACGTTTTACAATTTTCTTTTTATATAGTTTTTCTTGCCATGGATTTTCGTAGTTTTTCGTTGCAGTGTTTACTGCTCCATTGTCTTTTAGTTTTCTTGTTAGCATATATGCTATAGTTGTAACTACAAGAATTAGTATTTGTACTATTAATCCTTGTTTTCCATAGTAAAAACTTTTTGTAAATGAAAATTGACTAACTGACCAGTTTTTTATCATTTCTAGAAATAGCATTGGTACTACAGAAATTACGGATAAACTTTGGAATACATAGTCTAATTTATCTCTTTTTAATATTTCTAGTTGCATTTCTTGTGTTATGTTGTTTAGGTTTTTTAAGTATAATGATGAAGATGTGTCTGTTTTTCTATCTCCAAATTCTTTTGTTAAGTATGATATTCCTGCAAATTCTTTTAGGTAGCTATTTGGTGCTACATCGTAATATTTTTCTAGTTCCATTTCTGGATCATCTGAAATTAATACTTCGTATATTTTTTCTGCTTGTCTTGAAACTTCGTTTTCCATTTCTTGTGCTGTTTGATATATTGCTTCTTCTACCATGTTATATTCATGGTATGCATGACGTATTTCACCAAAAAAGTCTATTTGTTGTTTTAATAGGTTGTTATCTATTTTATCTACCATTCCATCAATTATTGTATCTATTAGGAATAGTTCAAATATTAATAGCATTGCCATTAATAATATGTTTGATTTTGTAAGCATTATTATTAATATTGTTGTTGGAATAATAATTCCTAGTGCTTTTGTTAGTATTTGTGCTGATTGTTGTCTTGTTAAAAATTCGTCGTCTATATTGGTTATTTCTAGTCTTCTTCTAAGTTTTAGTAAGTACCTTTTTATTATTGGTATTTTTCTATAGTTTAAGTATAGTTTTTGAAATATTATATCTGCTGAAAAGGAGCTTTTTTCTGTTCCTTGTCTTAACGCTTTTATTTGTTTTATTTCTGAGCTTTGCATTTTTTTGCTTAGTATTAGGAATGCGACTATAATTATTGCTAGCATTGCTACTGCTGCTATTACTATGTACAATAATACTTCGTTTGACATTTGTTTTGCTCCTTTCGTTTTTTGTTATTTTTTTATATTTTGGGCAGACAGAGGCGTCTGCCCCTACAGCGTTTGACGTTAATCTATTGTTATCTTATTGCGGGTCGCCATAAGGACTCCGCCCCCTACAACGTTTGACGCTGATTTGTCTTTTTGTTTTATTTTGTTTTTATTCTGTGATTGTTTTTGGTTTTCTTCCTCTACGTGGTTTCTCTTCTGTTTTTTCTTCGTAGTCAAAGCTTTGTGGTTTTATTCCCCAATGGTTATTTAAAAATTCGTCAAATTCTGCTAAATCATCATCTGACATATTTAGCCTCATTGCTGCTATGTTTTCGTCTGATATCGGGTTTGTTATTACATATTTTCCGTCTACATATTCCATTATGTTTCTGTATGCGTATAAATCATTGTTTGTTATTTTTGTAAAGTAGTTTGTTGCATTGTCGAAAAATTTATTTATTTTTCCTTCTAGTGTTTTTTCTTTTCTATAGTCAAATGTGTATTCATTTTTTGATTCTAGTGGTATACATTCTGTAACTCTTTCTATGTATCTTCTTCCTCTAAAGTCTTTTACTAAGTGTATATCAAAGTTAAGTACTTGTACAACTTGTTCTTCTGCTGTTTTCTCGTCGTTGAATACTCCTGTTCTAAGCATTGAGTTTCTTAATGCTGTAACTAAGTTTGGAAATGTTTTTGCGTGGTGAGTAAATAATGTGAATTTAGATGCAACTTGCGCTGCCTGGATCATCCAAGATGCAACGGGATCTGTTGCAACCTCACCTATAATGTTAACAGAACCATCAGTTTTCTTTTGAACGTCAAGTCCTTCTTGTCCTGAGATTGTATCGGTTTCTCTAAAAGATAGTATGTTTCTTGTTGGATATATTTTTCTTAAGTGAAGCTCGAATGCAACCTCTTGAACCCTTATGTTCATTGTTTCATATATGTTTTCTATCATTCCCATTAGCATTGTTGTTTTACCAGAACCTTGCTCTCCTGTTAATGCTATAATTCTTGCTCCCTTTACTAAGAATTTTAATAGGCTTATTGCATCTTCTTTTCCTGGTATTGTAATTAATTGTTCTAGTGTTGCTCTTTTTACATCGAACTTTCTTACGAAGAAAGCCCATGTTTCAGAGAAACTTGGTCTAACAACAACTACACGAGAACCGTCTTTCATTTCATTAATTTTGTAACCATTTGTATCTGATAATTGTCCTGGGTTATTGTATTTATATATGTTTTGACATACTCTTTTTAGTTCTGCTTCTGTATTAAATGATAAGAATGCTAAACGTATAGATTTACCTTGGAAAAATATCCATATACTATCACAAGCACGTGGTACTTTATGTTCTGCAACTTGTACTAGGTAATCTCCATCTGTTTGCGCAACTTGGCTTAAGAAACTTTCTGGTAAACCTGAAACACCTCCAGATACACCATCTATATTCATATCTCTTATTTCATCTATACTTGAATAGCCTTTATAATGTTGATAAATTCTTTGTACTACAACATTTAGTTTATCTGTAAATGTTAATACTATTTGTTCTTTTTCAAATATATCTGCTATTTCTTCTGCTGTTATTACATATGAAGGCTTTGTTTCTCCTGCTATATATTTTAAAGAAGCTAAATTGTATTTTTTTATTAATTCAGTTAATGCTTCATAACCGAATTGTTCTTTATATACATATATTAATATGTCAAATTTATCTTGTGATGTTAATAGTGAAGGTGTATCGAATTGAATTGCTTTTGATACGTTTGTTTCATCTACTCCATATTCTTTAGAAAGTATATCAAATATTAACTCTTTAACGTATTTTTTATCGTTAACATCTCCATATGTACATCCTTTTAAGGCTTTTTTCAATTCATATTTTTTGTTTTTTCTTCTTTTTAATTCTTCTTCTGAAAGTCCTATATCATATAAGTTAATTTTTGTTATTTCATCAAGTCTCTTTTTTACATATTCTGTCATTTTTTGTATTGTAAATGTTTTATCGTCAACTTGAATTTCTTCTTCAGGTTCTTCTGCTTGTTTCTTTTTTACATTGCTATATATAACAAAAATTGTAATTAATAATACTGCTATTATTAAAACTATGTTGATTATCATTTTTTGCTCCTTCCTAAAATTAGATTTTTAATTCTAATTCTTGTATTTTATATATAATACTTTCAGAAATTTTTCTGGTTTCCTTTAGTATATCTAAATTTTTATCCTCACTTTTTATTTGTTTCAAATTTAAAAATAAATTTGCTACTAATCCTTCTTCGCATGATTCATTAAATAAAGTATTGTAAGATAAATAATTTATATCTTTCTTGCTTTTTATGTATCTACTTATATTTTTTGAATTGTATTTTGAAAATTTATCGTATCTACCTATATATGGTACTACATTTTTCTTTTCCTGCATTTCAGACTCTATAAATTTGTCTACTGTACTCATTTTTTGATTAAAACCATACATTATTACATTTGAAGTTTCTAAAATTTTTTGTGTAATTTGATTGTCTATTTCTCTATTTAAATCTACAAGTACAATATCGTAATACATTGATGCATTTAGTATTACTTCTGGATATACTCCAAAAATTGTTTCATAATCTGTTTCTTTTCCTGTGTATCCATCTAAAACTTCTAGTCTATTTTTAAATACAATTTTTGAGTAGTTTGTTATTATATTTGGTGTTAATTTGTTACTTAATGCAACTTTTGTTAATCCCTGTATTCCAGAATCAATATTTACTTTTTTTGTATTTCCAAATATTCCTTTTAATCCTTTGTTTAATTTATCTTCATTCCAGTAGGCTTTGTCCATATCGTTTGTATCGTATGTTGATAGTAATAATATTTTATAGTTATGTTCTATAGCCATTTGTGTTGCAACAGCTATAGCTGTAGATGTTTGTCCTATTTCTTTTTTACATTCACTCCAAAATGTTACTATAGCCATTTTTATTCTCCTTTTTCAAAATTTTTTAATGCTTTTATAAAGTTGTTTACTTCTTTTTCTCCTAAAAGTTCTTCTGCAATATACATAAGGCTTTCTTTATATTGTGGACTTAAGTTTTTAAATTTTATTCTCGCTAGTCTTTGGTTGTCTATTATTGCAGATTCGTCTCCCATTTCAAATGGGAAGTATACTCTATAATCATCCCATTTTATTTTATATCCTAATGAAAGAAAATCTAAATATTCGTTTTCTTCACTTAGTATTTCTTTTGAAAAAATTATTTTTGTTAATTCCATTGGTTCAGAAATTTGACTAAGTGTTTCTAGTCCTTTTTTTATTGAGTATAAATCAAATGTTGTTACAAAATAATTTTTAAAGCTATTTAGCATTTCAAAGTTTAATAATGTACTTGCTCTATCAATATCTATTAATGCATAATCATAATCCGGATCTTTTGATGCTAAATATTCTTGTATTTCATCTATTTCTTTAAAACCTATTGCCACATCTATATCTTCGTAATTAGTAATATATGAAAAAGTAGGGTCTATAGATGGTACTATATATTTAGCTCTTTGCTCTATTGTTGTATCAACTACTAAAACTTTTTTTCCTGCTATTATTAACATTTTTGCAATGTACAAAAGCAAATCTGTTTTTTTATATCCTCCGATAAATCCTACTTTTTTCATTTTTTCCTCCTATAAATTATTTTGATGAAGATGTTGTTGTTGAAGAAGATGATGTTGTTGTTGTTGATGTTTCTCCTCCGCTTAGTGCTTCTAAATAATTTTGTCTTAATTCTTTTTGTTTTTGTATTTGATCTTCAATTCCTTTTTCAACATTATCTGCTGAGTCTTCTGTATTTTTGTTTAGATTGTTATTTACATTTCCATTTCTTTGGTCTGTATTGTATCTAGCCCAAAGTGCATTTTTTGCTGTTTCTACAATATTGCTATCATTATTTATTAAATCCATTGTTTCTTTACTAACAGGATATGTTGGTGTAGATTTTGCTTGATTTCCTGGGTCTGTGTATTTTGTTGCATATAATTCTGAACCTTTCATTATGTATGCTTCTACTATTGCATTACTCATTGTTAAAATTTCATCTTCTGACATTTTAACTTCCATTGTATCTGTTGAAGGAACTCCTGCTATATCTGGTATATTTACTTCTTTCTTAGAAACAACTATGTAATCTGTTCCATTTGGCAAACGTAAACGTATATCTACAAAATCACCAGTTTCTAATGTTGTTGGTAATGTTACCATATTAAATTCTTGTGTTCTTACATCATCTGTATTTACTTCATCACTTTGTGCAACTAGTTCTTTAGTTAATACTGTATTTGCTTTCATATCTACTTTTGCAATTAAAGGAACCTCTGTTAATTTTATTGTTTCATTATTTTTTATGTAGTTTCCGTTGTCATCTTGTGTAATCCTAACTGTTTTGTTTCCATCTTTTACATATAAACCTTGAGAATCTGTATATATTTCATTTCCGTTTTCATCTTGCAATGAATAGCTTGAAAATACAGAACTATCACTTATTGCATTACTTGGTACAGTTGTTCTACTAACAGTTAGCATTTTTAGCATATCTGATGTTACTGCTTGTCCAGATGATACATCTGTTGTTAATGTATATACCTGAACCATACTTGCTTTCAATTTCTTTTCTGCATCTATTTTTTGGTATAGCATATACCCTAAACCTCCAATAACTATTGCACATAGTAACAATGTTATTAATACACCTTTCCAAAATGATAATTTTTTTTGTCTTTGCATTGGATTACTTGCCATTTATATTTCCTCCTTAAAATTTGCATTATTTTCATCTATAACTTATTTTATAACAATTCTCGACTGAGTACAATGAATTTCGGAAACTGTAATATATATTTAATATTATTGTAATATTCTTGTAACAATTATAAATTCGAATATTTTAAATTATTTTATTTAAAATATTTGCTACTCCGTTGTTGTTATTGTCTTGTGTTACTACATCTGCCATTTCCTTTATTATTGGATTTGATTGCCCCATTGCTACTCCTACTCCAGCATTTTTTATCATAAGTTTATCGTTGATATTATCTCCTATTGCGATTACTTCTTCTTTTTTTATATTTATTTTTTCAATTAAATATTCTATTGCTGTCCATTTATCTACATTTTTATTTGTTATTTCTGTGTAGTAATATTCTATTGGGACTTCCTCTGTTCCATCTTTTATAATTTTTCTTGACATATGTGATACATCTAATACATCTATGTTATTTATTTTTTTAAATTTTTCAATTATTCTAGAAAATATAATTTCACTATCATCACATATTGTTATTTTTAAAAATTTATTATCTTCTAAGTTTTCAACATATTCATATACATTTTGGACAATATTTATATTAGTACGTTTGTCAAATGCTTTTTTACTATTTTCATAATTATAAAATACAACATTATATTTTAACGATTTTGTTATTACCATATTTTCAGTATATATACTATAATAAATACTATTTTCATCACATATTTTAATTAGTTTAAGCATTTTTTCTTTGCTAATAAAATTTTCATATTCTATTTTTTCTTCTTTCATATTATATAGCATTGAGCCATTTCCTGAAATATAGTAATTGTTTGCCCCAAGCTCATTTGCAATACTTTCTACAGAATTTCCTATTCTTCCAGATGATAATACAATTTCTACGCCTTTGTTTATTGCCCTTTTTATTGCTTGTTTATTTTCATTGCTAACTTCTCCATAAGAATTTAAAAGTGTTCCATCTAAATCTATAGCAACTAATTTATACATAAAATTTCCTCCTAATTATTTATATTTATTTTTTATTGAGCTATGCCCCAATAAGTGGACTTGATTTTCGCCCCCACCCTTAGGCTTCTTT
>CAJKKA010000051.1 GCA_905200315.1 uncultured Clostridium sp. | reverse complement strand
ATTACAAGAGTAGAAAGAAATGATGTATTAAATGCAATACCAGGATATGGAGGAAGAATATCAAATCCAAAACCAGGATTTACAACAACATTAGATTTTAGTAAAATATCATATGGAAGTCATACAATAAAATATGCAGTATTAGATGGAAATGGGACAGAAATACAAAAAATAGAGAAAATAGTCAACATAGATAATAGGACAAAGGCAAGAATGTGGATAGATTCACCACACGAAAATGAAATTGAAACTACAGATAATGAAATTAATATAGTAGGATGGTACTTATGTAGCGATTCTAATTCGAATATAGAAGTACTTGTGGACAATAAAAATGTTTCAGATAAAGAAATAAGCAGAATAGAAAGAAATGATGTATTAAATGCAATACCAGGATATGGAGGAAAAGTATCAAATCCATTACCAGGATTTAATATTAATATAAAGTTATCCAATTATAATATTGGAAAGCATACACTAAAAGTAATTATAAAAGACGATATAAATGAGTTAACATCAAAGAGTTATATAATAAATGTAAGAAAAGCTAGAATGTGGATAGATTCACCAACAAGAGATTTAATAGACTTAAAAAATTGGACAGTAAGAGGATGGATGCTATCAAATCAAAAAGAAGCAGAATTACATGTATTTATAAATGATAAAGAAATAGAAGCACAATCATATAATAGACTAAAAAGAGATGATGTATTAAATGCTATATCAGGATATGGAGGAAAAAATTGTAATTCAAATCCAGGTTTTGAATACACAATGGATTTATCAGGATACGAAAAAGGCAATTATACATTAACATATAAAGTGATTTCAAAAAGTGGAGAAACTTTAGCAGAAATTAATAAAAATATTACAATTGATTATACCCCAAGAATAAAAATGTATATTGATAATCCAGGCTTGGGTGGTGTTGAAAATACTAATGGAATAATAAGTGGATGGCTTATGACTAATATAGAGAATACCTCAATGGATGTATATATAGATGGAATAAAAAAATATTCTAACCCACAAAGAATAGAAAGAAATGATGTAGTAAATTCAATTTATGGATATGGAGGAATTGAAAACAATCCACAACCAGGCTTTATAATTAATATAAATTACGGAGAATATTCATTAGGTGGTCATACATTAAAAATTGTAGTAAAAGACCAAAATAACAAAGAAGTTCTTGTTCAATCAAGATATTTTAATATATATGAACCATACAAATTAGAAATAGGTACATATGGATTAAGTTGTCAAGGAAGAGCACTTAATTATTATAAAATAGGAAATGGACCAAATGTATATTTTGCTACATTTGCTGTTCATGGATTTGAAGATAAATGGAATAACGACGGACAAGAGTTAACAAATATTGCAGAAGCTTTTAAAAACAGATTAGTAAATGATAAGGATAGAAACATTTTATCTAAATGGACAATATACATTTTACCACAAGTAAATCCAGATGGAGTACAAGCGGGATGGAGTAATAACGGACCAGGAAGACAAACTCTAGGTAGTTGGGGACCAGATAATAAAGGAATAGATATTAATAGGTCATGGCAGACGGAAGCAAGTTATATAAGATATTATGGTAGAAACTATAATGGTACAGCACCATTTCAAAGTCCAGAAATAGCAAAATTAAGAGAATTTCTTTTGAATAAAAGAGCAACAGCTGGGCAAACAGTTTTAGTAGATCTTCATGGTTGGACTACTCAATTAATAGGTGACCAAGGAATATGTGATTTTTATGCAGCACAATTTCCTTCAAATACAAGAACATATAGTTATGGACGACAATATCTAGTAAATTGGGCAAGAATGAATTTAGGTGCAAATGGTAGAGTTGCAAGATCAGCATTAATAGAATTACCATCTGCTGGAATTAATTCACACCAAGATGTAGTAAATAATAATTATGCAGGAAGATATATAGAAGCAACTCTAAATATGCTAAGAGCATTGTAAAAGGAAGTAGTAAGTGATGAAAAAAAGAAATATAATAATTGTTCTAATTGCATTAATAATTCTTAGTACAATATTTTATTTAGAAAATAAATTTACGAAAAAAGAAATAAAAACTGATGAGAGTGGAAAAACAGTTCAAGATATAAAAAGTGACATTGGAGCAACAGGAAAAGATGAACTATATGAAGTGAAACAGGAAGCAAATGGAAGAGAGAATATAACTATAAAAGATGAAATAAAATACAAGGTAGAATTAGCTGGAATACTAAAACAGAATATGCCAGAATATGAAGAATTAGATAGTATTATAGAAAACAAGCAAATTCATGCAGGAATATGGATAAGTAGTGAATCAAGAGAAAATATATTTTCTCTTATTCAAACTTATTTAAAAGACAATTATAAAATAAATGATGATGGATATTTAGAATTAGTAAATAAAAGTACAGAAAGTAATGAATATGATGAAATTATTCAAAAACATATAAACAATAACAAAATATATATAATTTCTGCAACAGGTGAGGTTTATGATATAGATAATATTACAGGAAAAATTGTTTTATATCCATTTGAACAAATGGACGAACATCAGTTGTGTGAACCACTAGAATATGAAGATAAAAAAATTATAGTGCTAACTTCGAATAAGAAGCAAAAGCTTTCGAACAATGAAATTTTTGAAGCTTTAATAAATGAAATAAATTAAAAAAGGATTTTGATATGAAAATAATAGAAATATACAAAAAATATGAAGAAATAATAAATTATTTAATAATAGGAGTGTTAACAACAATTGTAAATTTAGCAGTGAAATATGCATTATTATTTACAGTTTTAAATGCAAGTGATGCAACACAGTTGCAAATAGCTGTAGTTATTTCTTGGATTGTTGCATGTTTATTTGCATATATTACAAATAGAAAAATTGTATTTAAAAGTAAGTCAAAGAAAATTTTAAAGGAATTTATAGCATTTGTTAGTGCACGTTTATTTACATTAATATTAGAAATGTTAATAATGTTTATATTTGTTACATTATTGAAACTAAATAGCAATTTATGGGTAGTAATTTGGTCAATAGTTGCACAAGTTGTAGTAATTGTGGTAAACTATATCCTAAGCAAACTTGTGATATTTAAAAAGGAGAAAAAGGATGAAGAAAATTAGTATAATTGTTCCAGCCTATAATGAAGAAGAATCTATACCATATTTAGAAAAAAGATTAGTCGCATTAATGGATAATATGAAAAACTATGAATTTGAAGTATTATTTGTAAATGATGGAAGCAAAGATAAAACACTAGAATTAATAAAAGAGTTAAGAAAAAAAGATGAAAGGTTTTGCTATGTTAATTTTTCAAGAAACTTTGGAAAAGAAATTGCAATGATAGCAGGACTTGATTATGCAACAGGAGATGCAGTTATTTTAATAGATGCAGATTTGCAGGACCCACCAGAATTAATACCAGAACTTGTTAAATATTGGGAACAAGGTTATGATGATGTATACGCAAAAAGAAAATCTAGAAAAGGCGAAACGTTCTTAAAGAAATTTACATCAAAAATGTATTATAAAGTACTTCAGAGTTTAACAAACGTTGAAATACAAAAAGATACAGGAGATTTTAGATTATTAGATAGAAGATGTGTAAATGCACTAAAAAAATTAAGAGAATCTCAACGATGTTCAAAAAGTATATTTAGTTGGATAGGTTATAATAAAAAAGAAGTGTTATATGATAGAGACCCTAGAGTTGCAGGAAAAACAAAATGGAATTATAAAAAATTAGTAGATTTAGCCATAGATGGGATAACATCTTTTACAACATCACCACTTAGAATTTCTACATATTTAGCAATACCAACATTTTTAGCACTTGTAATATATTTTATATATGTAATTATAAAATGCATTAGATTAAGTGTTGCAATACAAGCATTTCAAGCAATTATATTATTGGTATTATTTTTCTCTGGGATACAAATTATGTTATTTGGAATAATTGGAGAATATTTAGGACGTATATTTAATGAAACAAAAAATAGACCATTATATTTTGTAGACGAATATAATGGAGAAAAAGAAATGAATAATTAAAATTTTGTACAAGGTTTAATCAAAAAGCCTTGTACTTTTTTATTGTAAATGATAATATATACAAGAATAAAATCAAGAGGTGATAAAATGAAAATTTTAATTACAGGTTCAAATGGAATGCTTGCAAAAGAAGTAAAAGAAAAGTTCGAAAAGGAAAATGAACTTATACTTACAGATGTAAAAAGTTTAGATATAACAGACAAACAAAAAGTTATGGAATTTGTAAAAGAATGTAGACCAGATTACATAATTAATTGTGCAGCATTTACAGCTGTAGATAAAGCAGAAGAATGCTACGAATTAGCAGATAAAATAAATGGAGATGGACCAACAAATTTAGCTATAGCAGCTAAAGAAAATAATGCAAAATTAGTACATATATCTACAGACTATGTTTTTGGAGGAAACTTAAATTTAGATAAAGATTATAAAGAAGATGATAAAAAAGCTCCTGTTACAGTATATGGAAAAACAAAATTACATGGAGAAGAAGGAATTCAAGAAAATCTTGAAGAATATTATATTTTCAGAACAGCATGGCTATATGGAATAGGAGGAAACAATTTTGTAAAAACAATGACAAAATTAGGTTCATCAAGAGATGAACTAAATGTTGTATCAGACCAACATGGAAGTCCTACATATGCAAAAGATTTAACAGAAATTATCTATCAAGCAATAACAAAACAAATACCATATGGAATATACAATGCAACAAATGAGGGATACACAACATGGTATGATTTCACAAAAGAAATATTAGATGAGCAAGGAATTAAATGCAAAGTAAATCCTGTTACAACAGAAGAATATATAAAAATGATAAATGTAGTACAAGCAAAAAGACCATTTAATTCACAAATGTCAAAAGAAAAATTAAAAGCACAAGGAATAAATGTGCCAAATTGGAAAGATGGATTAAAAAGATATTTGGAGGAGGTAAAAAATGAAGAATAGAAAAGGAATTATATTAGCAGGAGGAAGTGGAACAAGACTATATCCACTAACAATAGCTATATCAAAACAAATTATGCCAGTATATGATAAACCAATGATATACTATCCATTATCGGTATTAATGGAGGCAAAAATAAAAGATGTTCTTATAATTACAACACCAAGAGATAATGAAACTTTTAAAACACTGCTTGGAGATGGTAGTAAATGGGGAATGAACTTTGAATATGCTATTCAAGAAAAACCACGAGGATTAGCGGAAGCATTTATTATTGGAGAAAAATTCATAGGCGATGACAACGTTGCAATGATTTTAGGAGATAATATGTTTTATGGTGAGCATTTTGCAGAAAAATTAAAATCTGCAAATGAAAGAAAAAACGAAGCAACAATATTTGGATACTATGTAAAAGACCCTAGAGCATACGGAGTTGTTGAAATAAATAAAGAAGGACAAGCAATATCAATAGAAGAAAAGCCAGAAAAACCAAAATCAAACTACGCAGTGCCAGGACTATATTTCTACACAAATGATGTTATAGAAATTGCTAAAAATGTAAAACCATCAGCAAGAGGCGAAATAGAAATAACAACAATAAACGAAGAATATATGAACAGAAAACAACTTAAAGTAGAAAAGCTAGGAAGAGGAATGACATGGTTTGATACAGGAACACACGATGCATTAATAGAAACAGCAAGCTTTGTACAAACAATAGAAAAAAGACAAGGATTGCAAATATGTTCACCAGACGAAATAGCATACAAAAACGGATGGATAACAGCAAATGAACTTTCTGTTTTAGCAGATAAATATATAAAAACAGAATACGGGCAATACCTAAAAGACATTGCTTTAAATAAATTTGGAGAAGAGTAAATTTTTATATTTAAGAGAGTATCAAAAAATACTTTAAAAATAAATATTTTTGGATAAATAAGTAAAATAAAAATATTTGAAAACGAGTTCGACCCGACTATTACATATAATTAGAGACCGTGGCACAAAGGTTTGAATATTTTATCTGTCTTAAAACGTTTGGAGAACGGAATTTGAAAATATTTGTTATTTTACTTAATATTATAATGTATAAAATAAAAAAAGGAGATTAAAAAATGGGAAAATTTAAAAAAACAGAAACTTCTATTGAAGGTGTATATATTGTAGAACCAACAGTATTTGGAGACAACAGAGGATACTTCATGGAAACATACAACAAAGCAGACTTCGAAGAAATAGGACTAAATTACAATTTTATACAAGATAACCAATCAAAATCTAAAAAAGGAGTTCTAAGAGGATTACATTTCCAAAAAAAGAATTCTCAAGCAAAACTTGTTAGATGTATAAAAGGAGAAGTTTTCGATGTAGCAGTAGATTTAAGACCAGGAAGTAAAACATATGGAAAATGGGAAGGAATTATACTAACAGAAGAAAATAAAAAAATGTTTATGATACCAAGAGGATTTGCACATGGATTTTTAGTATTATCAGATGAAGCAGAATTTGCTTACAAAATAGATAATATTTATACACCAGAAGCAGAAGGTGGACTAGCATGGAATGATTCAGATGTAGCAATAGATTGGCCTTTTGGAGATATTAATCCTAAAGACTTATTAACATCTGAAAAAGATGCAAAATGGCCATCACTTAAAGAATTAAAAGAAACAGATTTATATAAAAATTTATAAAAACAATAGGGGATAAAAATGATAAGAATAGTTATAGGCTATATTCTGCTATACTTTGTTATTATGTTAGGAAGCACATTTATTTCATACAAAACAAAGAAAAGCTTAAGTAGTTCAATACCAATAGACATACTAACAAATATAGCAGTGTTATATGTATTTGGAATTTTTAATATTTTATTAATAGGAGTAATTACAACTACAGTTGTATCAATTATATTAGGAATATATGCACTTGTAAAAATGAATAAAACACAAAGAAACACGCTGGTAGACTTTGGAACAATTTTCTTTAGCATAGTATATTTTGTTTTATCAATAACAACATATGAAAGAATTTCAAATATATGGGATGAATTTACCTGTTGGAGTTTATTTACTAAGAAAATGTTTATTACAAATATATATGAAACAGATTGGTATCCGCCGGTGCCAACTATATGGCAATACTATTGTTGTAAATTAATAGGAAATTATACCCAGGGAATAGAAATGTTTGGATTATATATTTTCTCATTTTCATTATTATTGCCATTATTCAATATAAAAAAAGAAAAGAGTTTAATATATAATTTTGCTTTAAGTATAATTATTATATGCTTGCCAGGAATTTTTTCAGAAACATATTTTTATGAGGCACCCTATGCAGATGCAATATTAGGATTATTATTAGGCTATATATTTGTAGAAAGAATATTTAACACAAAATATATATATTCACTTGTAGTAGCATTATTTGTATTGGCCCTAACAAAAGGAACAGGATTTTATATTGCAATAACAACACTAATTTGTTTCTTTGTATATGATGTAATAAAACAAATTAGAAATAAAGAAAAAATAGATAAAAAGAAATGTATAAGTAAAATAATTATATTTTTACTAATATTAAGCAGTTTAGCATCTTGGAATATATATAAAAACTTAAATATTACAAGGAAAGAAAATATAAATATTATCTCTGAGAGTAAACTTGATGAAACAGGAATAAAAAGATTTATAACAAGTTTCTTTACAGTCTCAATGAAAACAACATCTAGTTCATTAATGGCAGATATGATACAAGAAAACTTAATAACTAAAATAATTGATGAAAATTTAACCAAAGGATATTTTCAATTAAGTATAGGTGGATTCACATTATTGGTAGCATTTGGATTTCTACTTATATATAAGAAAAACAATAAGGCAAAAAATGTTGCAATATATACTTTTGGAGGACTAATATTATATATTGGATTTTTGCAACTAGCATATTTTACAAAATTTAATATGCAAGAAGCATTAACACATAATGCATTTGGAAGATATTTAGGATCTTATTTTATAGCAATGATTATGACCCTTATAGCATTAGTAATTGATAGTAAAAGTGCTGATTATAAAAGAGATATTACAGCGTTAATGATAATTATATTATCATTAACACCATTGAAAGATATAGCAAATATAACAATAAATGCAGGATACTATAACTATAAAATGAAAAAAGAATTATCACCTATAATGGAAGAAACCAATAAATTAAAACAAGAAGTACCAGCAAATAGTAAAATATATGTAATAAATCAACAATTAGAAGACAATAAATTTAAGTATTATATGTTACCAGAAAACAATGTAGAAATGTGAATATATTTCGGAAATAATTTTGCCCAAAACGAAAAAGAACAATTTGAAAATATTTTGTATAATACATATGATTATGTATATGTACGAGCAACTGATAACTATTTTAATAATAATTATCAAGAATTATTTAATGAAAAAATAGAGAAAAAAGCAACATATAAAGTAATAAAAGATAACGGAAAAGAAAATTTAAAATTAGAAAGGATTGATATAAATGAGTAAAAATATTTTAGTAACAGGAGCTGCAGGATTCATAGGAGCAAACTTTGCAGAATACTTTGTAAACAAACATCCAGAATACAATGTAATTGTATTAGATAAATTAACATATGCAGGAAATATGGACAATCTAAAAAAAGTTCAAGACAAAATTAAATTTGAAAAAGGAGATATATGCGATTTTGAATTTGTTACAAACTTATTTGAAAAATATAATATAGATGGAGTAATTCATTTCGCAGCAGAATCTCATGTAGATAACAGTATAAAAAATCCATTCATTTTCACTCAAACAAATGTAATGGGAACACATACATTATTAGAAGCATCTAAAAGAGCTTGGGGAGAAGGTAGTGAAAATAAATTCCTACACGTATCAACAGATGAAGTATATGGAGCATTAGGAGAAGAAGGATACTTTACAGAAAAATCACCTATAAAACCAAGTAGCCCATATTCATCATCAAAAGCAAGTTCAGATTTAATTGCATTTGCATATTGTGAAACATATAAAATGAATGTAAATGTAACAAACTGTTCAAATAACTATGGACCATATCAACACAACGAAAAATTAATACCACACATGATAAAATTAGCAATGAATGATGAAAAATTACCAGTATATGGAACAGGAAAAAATGTTAGAGATTGGTTATATGTAGAAGACCACTGTGAAGCAATAGATTTAGTATTCCATAATGGTAAAAAAGGAGAAAGATACAACATCGGTGGACACAACGAAAAAAGAAATATAGAAATAGTTAAATTAATTTTAAAACAATTGGGAAAATCAGAAGATTTAATAGAATATGTAGAAGATAGAAAAGGTCATGATTACAGATATGCAATAGACCCAACCAAAATTAAAAATGAACTAGGATGGAAACCAAAAACAAAATTTGAAGATGGAATAGTAAAAACAATAGATTGGTATATAAATAATCCTGAATGGCTTAAATAAAAGTTAAAAAACAAAAAAGTAAGTAAATTAATTGTAATATACTTACTTTTTTATTGTAATTTTAGCTATTAAATGATATTATTATGAAAAAATTAAAAGGTGATAAAATGGACGAAATTACAAATCCAAATATAGAAAACATAGAGGAAGAAGTTTTAGAAAAATCTCTAAGACCTCAAACTTTGGATGATTATACAGGTCAAACAATAGTAAAAGAAAATATGAAAATTTATATAGAAGCGGCAAAAAAAAGAGGAGACTCTTTAGACCATGTTTTATTATATGGACCTCCAGGTCTTGGAAAAACAACACTTTCAAATATAATAGCAAACGAAATGGGGTCAAATATTAAAATAACCTCTGGACCTGTTATAGAAAAAGCAGGAGACTTAGCATCACTTCTTACAAATTTGCAAGAAAATGATGTATTATTTATAGATGAAATACATCGTCTAAATAAAAATGTAGAAGAAATATTATACCCTGCATTAGAAGACTTTTCTTTAGATATTATGATAGGAAAAGGCCCAACAGCAAGGTCTATAAGACTAGACTTGCCCAAATTTACTTTAATTGGAGCAACAACAAAAGCAGGTTCACTTACAACACCTCTTCGTGATAGATTTGGAATTGTTGAAAGACTAGAATTATATACGCCAAAAGACTTATGCACAATAGTAAAAAGGTCAAGTAAAATTCTAGGAATAGAAATAGAAGAAGATGCTGCAATGGAAATTGCAAGACGTTCAAGAGGAACACCACGTATAGCAAATAGAGTACTAAAAAGAGTTAGAGATTATGCATTAGTATTAGGTGATGGAAATATAGACTTAAAAATTGCAAAACTAGCATTAAATAAGTTAGAAATAGATGAACTTGGACTAGATAGAACAGATAGAAATGTTCTTCAAGTATTAATAGAACAATACAATGGTGGACCAGTAGGAATAGAATCACTAGCTGCATCAACAGGAGAAGAAATAGAAACAATAGAAGATGTATATGAACCATACTTAATGCAAATAGGGTTTGTATCTCGTACACCACGAGGAAGAATTGCACTTCCAAGGGCATACGAACATTTAGGATATAAATATGAGGAAAAATAATGAAAAATAAAAAGAAATTATTTGAAGATATAGGAATATTTTTTGTTATATTAATTTGTGTAAGCTATTTTATTTTTAGCAAAGAAATAGGAGACTTAGATGAAATATGGAACTACAATTTTGCAAATTGTATAGTAAAAGGAATGGTTCCATATAAAGATTTTAATATAGTAATAACACCCTTACTTTCAGTAATAGAATCAATATTTTTAAGAATA
>CAJKKA010000050.1 GCA_905200315.1 uncultured Clostridium sp. | reverse complement strand
TAGACGTAGTAGGAAGTTACACAGTAACCTTCACAGCAACAGATACAAACGGAAATGAAACTATATTAAATAAAGAATTTAAGGTATTAAAAGCACTTCCAGAATATGAAGTACCAACAGGATTAAAAGCAAGATATTTTGATACCTTAGCAGATGTACAATTACCAGAAGGATTTTCATTTGAAGATAGCTTAGAAACAAGTGTAGGAAAAGTAGGAAAGAATATATTTAAAGTAACATTTACACCAAAGGATACAAAGAATTATGAAATTGTAGCAGGAATAGATGTAGAAATAGAAGTTATCTATTTAAATATAGACACAGATGGAGATGGAAAAGCAGATCTAAATGTAGATACAGACGGAGATGGAAAGGCAGATCTAAATGTAGATACAAACGGAGATGGAAAAGCAGATTTAAATATAGATACAGACGGAGATGGAAAAGCAGATCTAAATGTAGATATAGATGGAGATGGAAAAGCAGACTTAAATATAGATACAGATGGAAATGGAAAACCAGATAAAAATGAACAAAATAAAGAGGAAGAATCAAAAGATCCTACAAATGACGAAGATGAAGATATAATACATTCAAAAGAAGACTATGAAGCAGACCACGTTTATAACAAAGGAAAATTAACACTATATTCAGAAAAATATATATTTGGAAATAAATATATGGAATATGTAAGCAATAAAACAACAGTACAAGCATTAAAATCATGGTGTGTAACAAATGGAACAATAGAGGTATACGATAAAGGTGGAATGTTAAAGAAGAAAGACACAGATTATGTAGGAACAGGAATGATATTTAAAGTAACAAAAGATGAAGAAAGCATGAGCTTTATAATAGCAGTGCAAGGAGATACATCTGGAGATGGTATTGTAACAACAACAGATGCTGCACAAGTAGAATTCCATATTCTAAAAAAGAAAGTTTTAGAAGGAGTAGAATTTAGAGCGTCAGATGTAAACAGAAATAAAGCAGTAACAGGAGAAGATTTAGCAACAATTATTAGAAAATTACAATATTTAGAACCGGAAGTTGTAAATCCTAATTATGTTGAAGTACCAGAAGAAAATAATGAAACAAATAATGCAGAAAATAAAGATACATTAGAAGAAGATACAAAAGAGGATACAAGCAATGAAAGTGAAAACAAAAATAATACAACTAAGGAAAATACAAGTAAAGCAGATGAAAGTAAAGAAAATACAAATAAAACAGAGGAAAGCAAAGACAATACAATTAAAGAAGAAACTAACAAAACAGATATAACAAAAGATAATAAAGTAAATGAAACAGAAGAAAAAGAAAATAATTCTGAAGAGAAGACAAATTTACCTGAAAATAATACTGTTCAATATAAGAAACCAAAGGAATAAATAAAGGGCGATTGAAAAAAATCGCCCAAACATAAAAAGGAGTTAATAAAGATGAGTAAAAAAATAAAAGTTATATTATTTTTAAGCATAGCAATAATGTTTGCATTAATAGGGAAAGTAAGTGCCTACTCAGCAGAAGCAAGTTTAACAACAGAGAGTAAACTAGTTGAAGGAGGGCAAGTAGAAGTAATATTAAAAATGGAAAATATTAATGCAACAGAAAGTGGAATAAGTGTTGTTAAAGGTAAAATATCTTATGATAAAGAGGTATTTGAAGGATATACTATAGAAGCACAAAATGGTTGGAAAAAAGAAAATTCAACAGACACATTTTTATTTGATAAAGAAACGGGAATAACACGGCTCAGAGCAAATAGCAAAAATTATATTTAAAGTAAAACAAGGAATAACAAAAACAGAAGCAGAAATAAAATTTACAAATATAACAACTTCAGGAATAACAAAACAAAATGGAGGACCAGGAGACATAAAAGTAGCAGGAGCCACAATAAAAGTATCAAAAACAGAAGTAGCAAAAGTAACAAAAGAAAATATAAGTACAAACAATAACAATTCTGGAAAAATACAAACCTCAAAAAGCACAGATAGCAAACTACCACATGCTGGAAAAGAAAACTTTATATTCATAGGAGCAATCTTGGTAATAAGCACAACAATATTTTATTCAAAAATAAGAAAATTAAAAGATATAAAATAAGATATTTGGGTCTGTCCCTAAATGCGACAAAGTGTCGGTTGGGGGACTGGCCCTTAATTAAATTAGCATTGTAATTTTATTTTTATCTTTTTTTATAATTTTATCTTCTTGAAGGCTTTTTAATTCTCTCATCATAGCACTTCTATCAATGCTTAAATAATCTGCTAAATCTGTTAAAGAAAATGGCAAAAGAAAAGTTTTGTTCAAAGAACGTGCAGATAATATATTAAAGTAAGTTAAAAGCTTATCTCTAATACTTCTTTGTGAAAGAACTTCAATACGAATATTTAAAGTTATAAATTTATCTAAAATTAAATCAGGTAAATTATTTCCAATAACATCATGAAATTTGCAATTTTTCTTACATTTTTTATGAAAATTATCATAGGAATAAAATAGCACTGAAGTTTTCTTTTTAGCTAAAACAAAAAGTTCATTATTTGTAGTTAATTGATAAAATATTTCGCCAAATAAATCATTGTTAGATAAATGTTCTATAATATTTTGAGTACCATTTGATTCATACCTAATTAAATCTGCTTGTCCTTCAACTATAAAGCAAAGCTGATTTCTATTAACAAGATATGTAGTTATAATTTCTCCTTTTTCAAAGGTTTTTAATTGTGCTTTTGTACATTCATTAGAGAAGTTTTTTATAAATTCTCCAACATCAATGTTTATTTTCATGAATTTCCTCCGATTTTTATATTAATTAAGAATTATTAAATGCAAAAACATTATAATATAAAAACGTTGCAAAAGCAACAAAAGCACAATAATTTTTTAAAACATATTATTTAAACTAATTTAAATTCTGTTAGAAATTAAGTAGATTGAACAATAGGAAAATAATGGAAAAAGATTGTAACATAATTGTAATAAATAAAAAATACCTCAAAAATAAAGACTTTTTTTGAAAATAAAAATAAAGTATAAAAAAGTTGCAGAAGCAACATAAAAAAAACAAATATATAGTTATAATAACAATGTCAAAGGGAGAAACTAAAATTTGGCAAGATTCAATAGGGGAAGGAATGTGAAAAAGATGAAGGTTATAAAAAGAGATGGAAGAGCAGTAGATTACGACAAAAGTAAAATAGCCGTAGCAATAGAGAAGGCAAATAAAGAAGTAAGAAAATCAGAAAGAGCAACAAAACAAGAAATTGAGGAAATAATTAACTATATTCAAGAACTAAATAAAAAGAGAATGTTAGTTGAAGATATTCAAGATATTATAGAACAAAAATTAATGGAAATAGAAAAATTTGAACTTGCTAAAAAATATATTGTTTACAGATACAATAGAGCATTAGTTAGAAAAAGCAATACAACAGACGAATCTATATTAGGATTAATTAGAAATGAAAACAAGGAACTAGCAGAAGAAAATTCAAACAAAAATACAATGCTTGCATCTACACAAAGGGATTACATAGCAGGAGAAGTTTCAAGAGATTTAACAAAAAGATTATTATTGCCAGAAAAAATAAATAAAGCACATGAAGAAGGAATTTTACATTTTCACGATGCAGATTATTTTGTGCAACCAATATTTAACTGTTGTCTAATAAACATTGGAGATATGCTAGATAATGGAACTGTAATGAATGGAAAAATGATAGAAAGCCCTAAAGGATTCCAAGTTGCATGTACAGTTACTACACAAATAATTGCAGCTGTTGCAAGTAACCAATATGGTGGACAATCTGTAGACTTAAAACATTTAGGAAAATATTTAAGAAGAAGTTACAATAAATTTAAAAAACAATTAGATGAGAAATATAAAGGAAAATTACCAGACGAAGTTATACATGATTTAGCAGTAGAAAGACAAAAAGCAGAATTAAAATCTGGAGTACAAACAATACAATATCAAATAAATACATTAATGACAACAAATGGACAATCACCTTTTGTTACATTATTCTTACACCTAGAAAAAGATGATGAATACATAGAAGAAAATGCAATGATTATAGAAGAAGTATTAAAACAAAGATTAGAAGGAATAAAAAATGAAAAAGGTGTATATGTAACACCAGCATTCCCTAAATTAATATATGTTTTAGACGAATGTAATTGTCTAAAAGGTGGAAAATATGACTACTTAACAAAACTTGCAGTAAAATGTTCAGCCAAAAGAATGTATCCAGACTATATATCTGCTAAAAAAATGAGAGAAAATTACGAAGGAAACGTATTTAGTCCTATGGGATGCAGAAGTTTCTTAACACCTTGGAAGGACGAAAACGGTAACTATAAATTTGAAGGTAGATTTAACCAAGGTGTAGTAAGTATAAACTTACCACAAATAGGGATAATTGCGGGAGAAGATGAAGATAAATTCTGGAAATTACTAGATGAAAGACTAGAATTGTGCAAAGAAGCATTAATGTGTAGACACTATGCTTTACTAGGAACAAAGGCAGAAACAAGCCCAATACACTGGAGATATGGTGCAATAGCAAGATTAAAACCAGGAGAAAAAATAGACAAGCTATTAAAAGATGGTTATTCAACTTTATCTTTAGGATATATAGGAATATATGAACTTACAAAATTAGTAAAAGGTGTATCACATACAACAGAAGAAGGAAGAGAATTTGCATTAAGAGTAATGAAACACTTAGGAGATGCAACTAAAAAATGGAAGGAAGAAACAGGATTAGGATTCTCTTTATATGGAACACCAGCAGAAAGTTTATGTTACAGATTTGCTCGTATAGATAAAGAAAAATATGGAATAATTAAAGACATTACAGATAAAGGATTTTACACAAATTCTTACCATGTAGATGTTAGAGAGAAAATAGATGCATTTAGCAAATTAAAATTTGAAAGTGACTTCCAAAAAATGTCACCAGGAGGAGCAATATCTTATGTAGAAGTTCCAAATATGCAAAACAACTTACAAGCATTAGAAGAAGTAGTTAAATTTATATATGATAATATTCAATATGCAGAATTTAACACTAAATCAGACTACTGCCATGTATGCGGATTCGATGGAGAAATAATAATAAATGATGATAATGAATGGGAATGTCCAAACTGCGGAAACAAAGACCATTCAAAAATGAATGTAACAAGAAGAACCTGTGGATATTTAGGAGAAAACTTCTGGAATGCAGGAAAAACAAAAGAAATAAAAGCAAGAGTTTTACATTTATAAATTGAAGTTAGAAATAAGAAGTTGGAAGTTGGAAATTTAGTAATTACTATGAAATGATTATTTGGATTCTAAACTCCAATTTCTAACCTCTAACCTCGTAGATAAGAGGTGAAAAAATGAACTATGCAGACATAAAAAGAGTAGACATAGCAAACGGAGAAGGCGTAAGAGTATCTTTATTTGTTAGTGGATGTAGACACCATTGCAAAGACTGTTTTAATGCAGAAGCATGGAACTTTAAATATGGAAAAGAATTAACAGAAGAAACCGAAAACAAAATAATGGAAGAACTAAAACCAAACCATATAGCAGGGCTATCATTACTTGGAGGAGAACCGTTAGAACCAGAAAATCAAGAAGAAGTTTTAAAAATAATAAAAAGAGTAAAAAATGAATATCCAGAAAAAAATATATGGTGTTATACGGGCTTTAAACTAGATGATGATTTATTAAATGGACGATTTAAAGACAACAAAACAACACAAGAAATACTAAAAAACATAGATGTATTAGTAGATGGAAAATTCGAAATAGAAAATAAAGACATAAAATTAAGATTTAGAGGGTCAAGCAACCAAAGAGTAATAAATGTGCCAGAAACATTAAAAGAAGGAAAAATAGTAAAATATTTGGAATAACATACTATTGACAAAAGACTAACCTATGGTTTATAATATGTACCGTAAGTTAGGGATTTAAATAAGAAATAAATTTAAAAACCCCAGACTCTAAAAAACCATAAACTGTAAGGTTAATGGAAGGAGGGGAGTTATAAATGGCAAATGAAATAAAAGTTAATGGAAATATAGAAGACGCTCTTAGAAAATTTAAGAGACAATGTGCTAGAAATGGAGTTATCCAAGAAGTACGTAAAAGAGAACACTATGAAAAACCTAGTGTTAGAAGAAAGAAAAAATCAGAGGCAGCAAGAAAAAGAAAATTTTAATTGAAAAAAGAGCTTATCAGCTCTTTTTTTATTACAGAAAATTTCATTGTAGTGGCAGACGCTTTTGTATGCCCGCGTGATAAAACCAATTTTGCATTATATAAAATTCCTAATTTTCATAAGCAAGGAATATAATATTGCAAAAAGACAATAATAAAAAAGAGGTGTTTATATGGAATGTAAAAATATAGAAATAAAAAAAGGTATGAGTTTACATACAATAGAAACAAGTAAATTCAAAACAAATTTATTAGCCATAATGATAACAACAGAATTAACAAAGGAAAATGCAACTAAAAACGCATTAATAAGCTTAATATTAAGAAGAGGAACTGCCAATATTCCAACACAAGGCGAAATAAGCAAAAAATTAGAAAATATGTATGGAGCAAATTTTGATTGTGGAATTGACAAAATAGGAGATAATCAGATTATTAAATTTTATTTAGAATCTTTAAGTGATGAATATTTACCAGAGAAAGACTCAAACTTAAAAGAAAGTATAAGAATGCTATTAGACATAGTTTGTAATCCAATTACAGAAGAAAATAAATTTAAAACTGAGTATTTTGATGCAGAAAAAGAAAAACTAAAACAAATAATAGAAGCAAAAAAAGATAATAAAGGAATGTATGCATTTAATAGATGTATAGAAGAAATGTATAAAAATAAACCATATGCAACATATAAATTTGGAGAATTAGAAGAACTAGAAAAAATAACAAACGAAGAATTATATAAATACTATAAAGAATTAATTCAAGAATGCAAATTTGATATTTATATATCAGGAGAAAAAATAGAAGAAATAAAAACAGAAATAGAAAACAATGAAAATATTGCAAAATTAAAGCCAAGAGATGCTAAATATATAACAAATAGTTTAGAAGAAACAACGGAAATAAAAGAAAAAACTGTACAAGAAAGCGCAGATATAACTCAAGGAAAATTAGTTATAGGAATGAATATAGAACAAAAAATGGAAAACAGTAAAAATATAGCACTAATATATAATGCAATATTAGGAGGAACGGCAACATCTAAACTATTCCAAAATGTTAGGGAAAAAGCAAGTTTAGCATACACAGCAGGTTCAAATTATATAAGACAAAAAGGAAATGTATTTATAAGATGTGGAATTGAAATAGAAAACTACGAAAAGGCATTAGAAATAATAAAAAAACAAATAGAAGATATGAAACAAGGTAATTTTACAGAAGAAGAACTAGAAAATACAAAACAATATATAATATCTACAATACAAGAAATAAAAGATGAACAAGATACTCAAATAGCTTATTATTTTTCTCATGAATTAGCTAAAACAGATAGCTCAATAGAAAAATATATAAATGATGTAAGAAAAGTAACTAAAGAGCAAATTATAGAAATTGCCAAAACAGTAAAGATAAATACAATTTATTTCTTAAAGAATTAGCAGAATAGGACTACACCATTTGTCTAAATAAAAAATGACACATTGTATAAATAATGTCAAACAATGTAGGTCCGACGCCTCCGTCGACCCGCAAATATAAAACAACGAAAAATTAATGTAAAACAATGTAGGGGTCGGCGTCCTCGACGACCCGCAAAATATAAAATAATAAAAGAATTAATATCAAACAATGTAGAGGCGGACGCCTCTGTCCGCCTAATTATAAATAATGTTAGACAATGTAGGTCGACTCGATATAAAAATCAAGGAAATGCTATTTTGGCTACCCGTAAGAAAAAGAGGAATATTATAAAAAGGAGAAAAGCAATGCAAAGTATCGAAAATTTGAATGTTAAAGAAAAAATGTATATAGAAAAAATGAAAAATGGATTAACTGTAATAATTGTTCCAAAAGAAAATACAAATAAGAAATATGCCATAATAGGAACACATTTTGGTTCTATAGATAATGAATTTATTATTCCAGGAGAAGAAAAAAATACTAAAATTCCAGATGGAGTAGCACATTTTTTAGAGCATAAAATGTTTGAACAAGAAAATGGAAAAAACAGTTTAGATGTACTATCTAATTTAGGTGTAGATGCAAATGCATACACAACAAATGACTATACAGCATACTTAATAGAGGGAACAAACAATTTTGAAGAAGCATTTAAAGAATTAATGAACTATGTTCAACATCCATATTTCACAGATGAAAACGTAAAAAAAGAACAAGGAATAATAGCCCAAGAAATAAATATGTACCAAGACGATCCAGGAACACAAGTATATATGGGGGCTTTAAAATGTATGTATAATAACAACCCTATAAACATAGACATAGCAGGAAGCGTAGAATCTATAAGCAATATAAATAAAGAAATTTTATATAATTGTTATAATACATTTTATAATCCAAGCAATATGTGTTTAGTGCTTTGTGGAAATTTTGAGCCAGAAAGCACAATTAAAATGGTTGAAGAAAACTTAATAGAAAAAGAGCAACAGGGTGAAATAAAAAGAATATATCCAGAAGAAAAGCCAGAAATAAAAGAAAAAGAAGCAGAAAACACAATGAACATAAGTCAACCAATATTTGTTATAGGAATAAAAGAAAATGCAGATAAAGTGGCAAGTGCTAAAAAAATATTAACAGTAGAAATTTTATTAGAAATCTTATTAGGAAAAAGTTCAGAATTATATAAAAAATTATACGAAAATAAAGATTTAATAATATTGCCAGATTTTGAATATGAATTTTCACAAGAATATTCTCACATTATAATATCTGGGCAAGCAAAAGATCCTAAGAAAATATTAAGCGAAATACAAAAACAAATAGAAAAATATGAAAATGAAGGAATAAATGAAGAAGAATTTGAAAGAATAAAGAAAAAAATGTATGGTGAATATGTAATGCAATATAACGATGTAGATATTATTGCAAGAAATGTATTAGCCGATTACTTTAAAGGAATACAACCATTTGAGTTTATAGAAGAATTTAAAACTTTAAATTTAGAATACGCAAATAAAATATTTAAAGAAGTAATAAAAAAGGAAAATATGGTTATTTCTATAGTAAAATAATAACATCGTTTACGTAAAATAGTACAAGGTAAATTAATGTAAAATGTTGTCGAAAAACAGAAAAAATTAAAATAAATAAAAAAAACTCAAAAAAAAATAGCAAAAAAAGTAGCACGAAACCGCTAAAAATAAGCAAAAAATGAGCATTTTGTGTTGAAAACGAAAAAATAATATGCTACCATCTAAATATACAAAAGAAAAATGTATAAAAGGAGTGAAGTAGTATGTTAAATGATGAAATATGTAGAGTAAGAGAAAAACTAAACAAAAGCATAGAAAATGATGAAGATTACAAAGTTATCTACCAAATAAGTGTAGAATTAGATAAATTAATTGAAGAATATTATGGAATAACAAAAAAAGCAGGGAAAATAATAGGAGAAAAACTAATTATAGAATAACAATGCAAGCAAGCATTGTTATTTTTTTGCACGAAAATTAAAAAAATTGTAAAAAAATATTGCAAAAAAAGAAAAAATATGTAATATTTAATATAGAATGTATAATTTTATACATTAATAAGAGGTGAAAAATGAAATTAAAAAAACTAATGGTAATTGTAATAACTCTTTTTACAATTTTTAATATATCAAATTGTTACGCTGCAAGTATACCGAGTGAAAATGCAAGTGCAGCTAAAATATCAAAATATGTACAAAAAAATGGAACAAGTGGAGTTTCTATTTCAACTTTATGCAAGTGGTACAATACTGTAGGTTCAAGTGATACAGTAAGCGTTTCTAAAATTGATAGTGAATTGAAAAACAAAAGTGAAAGTGAAATTAAAAAATATTGTAAGAGTAAAACATCAGCTGATTTAAAAAATAGTGTACCATCAGGAGTATTATCATCATGGGAGGGAAAAGTAAGTGATACTAATACAAAAAATAAAGTAAGTGAAGCTAATGACAAAGTAAAAAAAGAAAATGAAGATAAAAAAACAGAATCAAATATATACTATTCAACAATTTCACCTTCAGATTTTGAACCAGATACAAATTCTTATTCTGATAGTAAAGCTGTAGAAAAAGCAGAAAAAATTATAGGTGCAATTCAAGCTGTTGGAAGTTTGATATCAGTAGGAGCTTTAGTGTATATAGGAATAAGATATATGATAGGAAGCACAGAAGAAAAAGCAATGTATAAAGAAACTATGTTACCATATTTAGTAGGAGCAATACTTGTATTTTTAGGTTCAAATATTGTAGGAGCAATATACAATGCTATAAAATAAAACTTGAAAAAAGTAGAAAAGTAAGGTATAATGGAGATGAATGTATGAATAAACATATTATTTTAAAGCTTGGAATCCTAATAATATTAATATTAAATATTTTTAATATTAATATTTATGCGGCAACAGGTTCTATAGATGATGTAATATCTGGAGGAGATTCTTTTATAGAATCAGCATCTTCTTCAGGGGTGAAGACACTAGATACTGATAAGATGAAAGAAAGTTCCAATATTATATATAATGTTTTGCTTTCATTAGGAGTTATTGCTGCAGTTATAATTGCAACAATTTTAGGAGTGCAATATATGTTAGCAGGGGCAGAAAGCAAAGCACAAATAAAACAAAGTATGATACCTTTTATTATAGGGTGTATAGTTGTATTTAGTGCTTTTG
>CAJKKA010000049.1 GCA_905200315.1 uncultured Clostridium sp. | reverse complement strand
TCGAAGAAATCTACTGCGAATACGACCCAGAGTCGAAGAGCGGTATGCCGGGAAAACATTAAAAATTTTTCCAATTATGTATTTTAAAATTTTAGAACTTGTCATTTGCTCATAAAATTTTTCTAGACTTTCTTTGGTTGTAGAAAAATTTTTATTAGTAGTTAATATTTCGTATTCAACTCCTGCATCTTCATAAAATACATTAGTTTCTTGAAAGCCATTCCTTAAATAAAAGTTCTTTCTCTTTTGTTTTATTTCTCTATTAATATTATCTAATTTTTCTATGCTTAAAATAACTGTATTATATTCATTAGCTAAATCTTTAACTGTTTCTGAACCATATCCTTTGTTTTGTTTATTTTCATCAATCGCAAAATACATTAAATATGCATTATTTTCATATGTTAATAGGTACTCAATTCCAACTAATTCATTTCCATTTAAAACTTCCATAAATTTAATGTTATTTTCTTTTGAGCAATGTTTTAGAATCCAAAAAGGAAATCTTTCACTTTCTGGAAATGCTTTTAAATATATTCTTTTCATTTCTGTTTTGTGTTTACTTTTCAAATAATTTACATACTTTAATTTTATTTTCATAACTATTCCTTTAATTATATTTATAATACTATCTTATTTTTTTTAATTTACATTTAATATTATATTGAAATTATATTTTATTTTCTAAATATTTTTCTAAAATTTTTGCATCTCTTAATATAATAAATTTTGTACTATAAACAGAACCATATTCCGAAGCAACTAGTTTATCAAAACAATCTCTTATACGTTTTAGTCCATTTTCAGGAGTGTCCCATAGCATTTTTGCTCCCTCATTTTTTTCTTTTTCTGTTACATTTAATTGCTTAGTATCTTCTAAAACTTTTCCGACAAATACATAAGAAATTTGTTTAAAGTTATTTATAGATTTATATTCTTCTGTCTTTCCTAAGTACTCTACAATTTATACTTTGCAGCCAGTTTCTTCTAATACTTCTCTTTTAAAAGCTTCTTCTGGACTTTCGTTTTCTTCTAGTCCTCCACCAGGTAATTTATATTCATTCTTTTTACTTTTATTAAATATAGCTATTTTTCCATCTTCTCTTACGACTATTCCTCTTGCTGCTAATCTCAATTTAGGATTTTCCATATTAGTAAATTTTTCTCCTATATCTTTATCTGTTATCTTACATATTAATTCCATATTATATTCTCCTCTCTTAAACAATATATTAATCATTTTTATAATTTATCTTTGTATTTTATTTATCAAATTCCTTACTTCGACTCTTAAAAAATTCATAAAAATACCTCACATTTTCAAGTTCACTCCATTTTTGAACTTTATAATTTTTTGTATCTAAATTATATATTTTAGCATTTAAAATACCTAGCATAAATGGTGAATGAGTTGCTATTATAAATTGAACGCCTAAATATCTTGACATTTTATTTATTTCTTCTGCAAGTTTCACTTGATTTTGCGGAGATAAAGAAACTTCTGGCTCATCTAATAAATATAGTTTATCTGGTTCAATGTTATCTTCTAATATTTTTAACGTTGTTTCTCCATTAGAATATTTATCAAGTGCAAAAGCAAATCTTGAAAACTGTTTTTCTCCTTCTTTTGTTTCTAAAAATTCCTTTGCATTTTGTAATCCTCTTTCTCTAGTTAAATTACTTTTTATACTTTCTTGTAATATAGCATCTTGTTGTATTTTTCTTATTTCGTATAATATTTCTTCACTCTTTATATATCTACTATTTGTAGGAATTTTTCGAAGTTGTATTCCATATTCGTTTTCTCCAAGCTCATATTTGCACTCTGATGCATAGTCCTCAAAATATGGTAGCCACCCATCTACTTTTGAATAATTTCTTTCTTTTCCTTTTAAATTTAGTCTATGTGCAATAATATTTAACATGGTTGATTTTCCACAACCATTGTTTCCATATAATACAGTTATATTATCAAATATAAATATATCTGGTTCTTTATTTTTCAATATGCTAAATGGATAAATATTCATATCTGTGCTTCTGCTTTCACTTAATTTAAATGTCTTTAAATATATCATTTTGTATTTGTTCAACCTTTCTGATTTTTATTTTTTAAACCAATAAACTGCATACAACTCTTTTATTTTTCTTTTACTACTCTTTTTACTCTTTTAATAAATTCTTCTTTGTTGGATAATGCTTGTCTTAATTTTTTTATAGATTCATCAAATTCCTTATCTTCTAAATACACTTTTGCATATCCGTTCTCTCCATATTTTTCTGTTAAGTGTTGGTAAACTCTTTCAATTTGTTCTTCCTCTGATAAACCTACATAATTTCTTTTGCCATAAGAATATGCCCTTCTTATAGTATTATCTATATCTATAATCGTTCTGTCTGCCGTACTTACTATTCTTCCATATATTGTTCTTGGTTCATGATTGCTAGATGCTCTATGGTCTTCTATAGCTTCTTTTATTGTATATATTTGCTCTGTTGTAAACCATTTTTTTATTTTTTCATCCTTCATAAACATTTCTGCTGAAATAATTTCATGTCTTTTTCTATCTATATAATGCCCTAAATCATGATAAGATGCAATTACATAAACCATATTCAAATTAACATCATATCCTTGTGCTAATTCTAAACTTCTTTTTATTACTGTTTTTATATGTCCTATTCCATGACCTTCTTCGTTTCTGTTGTATAATGGGAATATTTCACTTTCTATATATTTTACTAATTCTTGATTAATTTCTTTCATACATATACCATCTATTTCTCTTAAATTATATTTATTAATATTATCTATTGTAGCAAATCCGTTAGGACCTTTTACTTTTTCTAAGAATACTATTCCATCTAAATGGTCACATTCATGTTGCACTAATCTTGCAAAAAAACCATGGATTTCTTTTATTATTTGTTTACCTTTTTCATCGTAATAGGTTAACTCTATGTCTTTATATCTTTCCACTTTTCCTCTAATTATTGGAATACTCATACAACCTTCATATTGTATATCTGTACTCTCTGATATCTTTTTCCAAGTAGGATTTATCATTGCTCTTATTGGTATTTCTTCTGCATCATTATACTTTACTTTTTCTTTTTTAGCTCCTACTACAATTATTCTCTTGTCTACTCCTATTTGAGGTGCTGCAATTCCTAATCCTGTTCCAAATTCTAAAGTTGCTTTTAAATCTTCTATAGTCTCTAAAGTATCTCTACTTATATTTTTTATATCTACCTCGTAACATTCTTCTTCAAGAATAGGCTCTCCTACTTCTCTTATTTTTAAAACCTTTCCCATATGCAACTCTCCTTTTATTAAATTTTCTTGCTTTTAATCATTGTATTCTTGCTATTTAAGTTTAAACACTGCAACACATTCAACATGTCGTGTTTGTTAATTATGAATAATTTTTTATATGTTTAAGTATAACTGACTCCTGTATTATCCCTATTATTATTTGAATATTTATTTATGTATAAATATTCAATAAAAATTTATATTACATATTTATTATTTTTTCAAATACTTCTTTTATATTTTTCCCTGTTGCTTGATAAGCATTAATACCAAGCAGTTTAGCTCCATTTACATTTTTTTCATTATCATCAAAAAATATTATTTCATCATTTTCACATTTTAGTTTATCAATTACTTGCACATAAATATCTTTTGATGGTTTTATACATTTCATTTCATATGATAAAAATATATAATCAAAATTTATTTTTTCAATTTGTTTTTTATATCTTTTGTAATCCATTAACCTAAGATTAGATAAGAGTCCAACCTTATACCCTTTATTTTTTAAATCATTTATAATTTCAATAGTATCATCATATAAAGAATTATCTAAACTATTATATATTTCATAAAATTGTTTAATTGATAAATCACTTTTACAAAATTTCAATAACGCTTCAACATGTTCATCATCTGTAGCAAGTCCCATATGAGCTTTTAAAACTAAATCATCACCCCACCAATATTTTAAAAATTTATCATATGAAATTTTACAATTTAATTTATTATACAAACCATAATCATCTAAAGATTTTGCCAAAACATTTCCAAGATCAAATAAAAATATTTTTTTCATGATTACACCTCAATATTTCTTTCTATATATTTATAAATATCATTATATGTTTCGTATCTATCTAATGAAGTATCAAAATAACAAATATTATTTGAAATACATTCATTATAAAGATTTATACTGTTATTAATTGTTTCTTTCTCAATTTTTTTTATTTTTTTGATGAAAATTAGTGTTTTTTCTCAAAAATATGCTTTTTTTAATAGGCACTGAATAGTTGATTTAAAGCTTTATTTAAGTTTTAGAACGCATACACACTCAACGTGGCTGTTTTATCGCATAAGAGCATATATTAGTCAGCTTGTATGTCAATTAAGAACATATTATTGCAAAATCATATTTCATAAAATGAATTTTTCAATTTTTTCGTGATATAAAATTTTATTTTAAAAATAAATTAATATATTTTTCAAATGCAAAAATTTGATTTCTACTATTTTTTCTGGATTAATATCTGTAATATCTAACAAATCTATCTTATGATTTCATCACTATCTGTTAAATCTCCATTAAATCCATATACTTGTTTACACAATGGTGCTTTTCTCTTTCCGCTATGTACAACTACTTTTTCCAAATCTTCATATATGCTATGTAATTTTATACCATACTTTTCCATTGTCTCTATACTCATTTCTTTAAATGCTGGGCATGGTAATACTGTCCCATCATACTTTATATCTAATTTTTCAGTTCCTGCTGTGCATAAATGTGATATTTTTCCATTTAGTGGAATTCCTATCCTAATATTGCCACTATAATGTTCTTTTTCTTTTTTTAATATCTCTGAAAACTCTTTCAATTCTTCTTTACTTAGCATTAACTCTTCTTTATTATCTCTTCCTCTGCCTTGAGGAACAAAATTTAAGACACTTATATTTTTTACACCTGATATTTCTAAGCATTCAATTATATCAGAAAACTGTCTATAATTTGGTTTCATTGGAATAAAGTGTACATCAACATTTATCCCTGTTCTGCTTGCTCTTATCAGCGAATCCATTAAGCATGTAATTAAACCTTTTCTTCCCATTAATTCATTATCAGTTGATTCTTCAAATGTTTGCCAGTCAAATACTATCTTGTCTAATCCTAATTGTTTTAATTTTTCGAACTCCTGTCTTGTTATCCCTTCAAATGATTTTGGTGTTAAACATCTATCGTAATATGCTTTTACATTTATTTTTAATCTTTCATTCCATGGTTCATGTTTTTCTATTTCCTGTAAATCTTGTTTACATTTGTTTTTTATATATTCTATCATTTCTACTGTCATTGCAGATGCTCTTTTTATCCCGCTAGTGAATATAACTGTTTTAATTCCATTATCTTTACAAAACTTTACCATTTCAAATAAATCTGGATGCAAAAATGGTTCTCCACCAGAAATTGATAATTCTTCTATTCCACCTTGTTTTATAAAATGCATAACTGTCTTTTTAAACTGTTCAAATGTAATTATTGTTTGTTTGTCTTGTGATGAATTTGAAGAACAGAACTTACATTTATTAGGGCAAGTCTGTATTATCTCGAAACATAAATCTTTTAACATAAATATTCCTTCTTTTTTATTTAGTATTTGCATATGTTCCCATATTCTAGGTTGAACATAAATTTTACTAAAACATCTTTAAATTTTGAGTTTTTTGCTCCTATTTTGTTTTTAGAGCTGTTTTTAAATATTTTTTCTTTCATTGTAAATTCAAGTATTACAGGATTTATTTTAGATATAGCACCGAAACGCATTCAACGTTCCATGTATATCGATGGTTGCAATGATTTTTTAAAGTTGCATATTCACTATTGAGTGGTATTGTCAGAGTTTAGTTCTACCTTAACTCTAATTTTAGTTTCTAATTTTTTCCTTAAACTTCCATCAGCTTGCTTTTCAAAAGACACATAATTTTGCCAACTATAAAAATCCAAAATAAGATTTTCTTTATTTAATATATTTTCAATAACCTTGCTTTCAATTTTGTCTTTGACATTTTCGATTCCACTTTTTACTATAAATCTTATTACATATGGATCTTTATTTCCATTTGAGTCATAATCGCCTATAACGACCTTATAAATTAATGCTTCGAATATATCCTTATCAAACACTCTAATATCTTTTGCTTCTTTATCAAACACTTTTCTAATTTTTTCAACACCAAAATCAAAACTATTCTCATCGTCAAGTTGGCATTTGAATAGTTCTTGATCTTTTTCAATCTTTTTAATCTTCTTATTTAATTCTATTTTCTTTTTATTAAATGTTTCCTTGTCTATTGTACCATCAATCATTAAATTTATCAATGAATTTATCTTATTTTCAATCCCCTGCTTTTTTACTTCTAATTTTTGTAATATACTTTTTGTGTTATTTTCTCTTAAAAAGCCATCTATTCTATTTAAAAAGTTATTTATTACTTCTTTGTTATCTTGGCACAACAGCTCATAAGCTTCGATAAAACAATCTTCAATTACTTTTTCTCTTATTGCTTTTGTTTCAGGACAAAATTTTTTACCATTTTTTACATAGTTCATACACTGCCATACTTTTGTTTCATGTTTTGTATTTTTATATAAATTTCTTCTTACAAATACACTACCACAAAAACCACAAAAAATTCTGCTGCTAAATGTATATTTTCTACTGTAATTTCCTTTTCTTCTTCCAGTTTCAACTGCTCCGGATCTTTTTTCTAATATCTTTTGTGCTTTTTCATATGTTTCAGCTGATACTATTGCTTCATGATTATTTTCTATATAATATTTATCTTCTTCGCCCTTATTAACCATTCTTTTATGAGTAATTGGGTCTATTGTAAATGTCTTTCCTTGTAGTACATCGCCTTTGTATTTTTCATTTTTTATAATTCCTCTAATTGTTGACTCTGCCCATTTTTCTCCACCTTTAGGTGGAATAAATCCAGCTTCAGTAAGTTCTCTTGCTATAATTGTAGAACCTGCTCCCTCACAATATCTATTAAAAATTTGTCTTACAATTTCTGCCTCATCTTGTTGTATTTTAATTTCATGGCTATCTTTATCATAATCATATCCCAAGCAATGTTTAAATCCTACAATTTCCCCCCTTTCTTTTTTCATTTTTAATCCTAACTTAACATTTCCTGAAATACTTTCACTTTCTTGTTGAGCAATTGAACTTAATATTGTAAGTAAAAACTCTCCAGACATTTCTAATGTATTTATATTCTCTTTTTCAAATATTACTGCTATCTTTCTCTCTTTCAATTTTCTTACATATTTTAATGTATCAAGTGTATTACGAGCAAATCTTGAAATAGACTTTGTTATTATAACATCAAACTTTCCTTCCATTGCGTCTGTGATCATTCTCATAAATTCATTTCTTTTATAATCTAATGTGCCTGTAATCGCCTCATCCGCATAAATTCCAGCAAATACCCATAGTGAATTAGAATTAATTTTTTCATCATAATATTTTTTTTGAGATTCATAACTATTTATTTGTTCTTCATCTCCTGTACTTACTCTACAATAAGCACATACCCTTAATCTATCAGTTATTACTTTTCCTGTCCTTCTGTCTAACTTTCCATCAATTTTCTTGATTACTTTTACTTGCATATCAATCTCCTAACCCAACTGATATATTTTCCAGTTGATATGTTAACTCTGTTGTAATATTAAGTCAAATCATTTCAAAAAATTTTATATTCTTTTATAATTTTATCTTTTAAATAATAATATGAATTTTCAGTTATAACATTTTTTTCTAATGCTTCTTTTAAAAGATTTAATTCTATTGTACCTTTTATATAGCCATTACTATTATTAGTGTTGTTTACTAATATTTTTACAAGCATTATAAGTTCCTCCTTTAATAACTTTTCCAGTTTATTTTTTTAGGCACATCAAAACCAGTTACTATTCCCTTTTTCAAATAATATGATTTTGTCTTATCATTATATTTATAAATAGAAGAATTCCAATTTCTAAATGCTCGATTGCTAATATTTTTTCCCCCAGATAATTCTCTACTTGCCTGTATATGCATTTGCTTTAATTTTTCATATTCAGTATTCATATTTAATTTTCTTTTATTTTTTATATAGTCAATTGTTTTTTGTCTATGCCTATTTTGTGATAATAGTTTTCTTTTTTCTTTTTCTTCTTTATATCTACTATCTTCTAGCAAAACCTTGCTGACATATTTATTTGAAATTTCTAATGTTTCAGCAATTTCTTTTTGATTATATTTACATTCAAAATATAATTTTTTTATCGCCTCTTGTCTATTCATACACACTCCTAATTAGTAGATTTTTTGCTAACAAATTTTAAATATGAAGAAACTAATAGAGCTTATATTAAAACTCTATTTAATTTCTAAATCTTCCATTGCTTTTTTAAAATTTTGTTCACTTAATTTTTTTACAGTTTTATATCTTTTATTTCTTTCTAATATTTCTATGATCTCTCTAGCAAATATTCCTAAACTGAAAGAGATTATAGAAAAAATCAAATATTTTAGCATTTTATTTTTTCTCCTTTTTCTCTTTCATTATTATATTAGCTAATCTCTTTACTTCTGTATTTCCAAATTTTTCATAAAACATTGTTACTTCTTCTTTTATTGACTTGGCTGTTATGTCTGTATTGCTATTTTTTAATGTATGGAATGCCAACTGTGCATAAGCAGTAATAAGTTCTATTTCCGTTTTAGAATTATTTTTGCTTATTACATCTTTTGTTTTACTAAAATTTTTAGTTTCTTTTAAATTCTTTACTTCTGCAACTTGATTTGTATTTTCTTTTTCATCCATATTGTTACCTCCTTCTAATATTAGGAGTCCTATTTTTTTTATTCGATGTTGCATTTTTTATAATTTTTTTCTATTTTTTGTTAAAGTTTTATAAATCATATATTTTATTTCTTGCATTAAGTCTTCATCAATTCCATTCCTTAGTCTACTCATACTTGTAATTAGTGGATTATAATCATCTAAAATTTTCAATATTTCTACATCATCTAAATTAAAGTTATTAAACATTGTTTTTTCCTCCTAGTAATTTTTTTGTAATCTTTTCTTGTGCCTTATTTCTTATTCTCCATATTGTTGTTCTTTCTACATTCATTTCTTTTGCTATTTGCTTTATACTTTTTTCTTCTTTATATAAAGCAAAAAGCACCATCTTTTCTTTTCCAGACAATGCTTTCGCTACATTATATAATTTTTCATCACAAAAAAGTCTCTCGAATTCAAGAGCGGACTTTAACTCATCGACACATTTATTAAGAACAGCATCAAATAAACTGCTACTTTCCATATCCTCACAAATATCCAAATTGATTTCTTTACTGTTTAAATATTCATAATTATTTTTTATGTATTTTTTTCTAACATTTATAATCAACTTTTTTAAATATGATTTTTCTTCTTTTGATAATTCTTCTTGTAAATAATTTTTTCTTTCCATTTATTATCTCTCCAATTTCTAAAAATTGGACAAATATCTAAAAGAGAAAGAAAAACAAATATTAATTTACTTTTTTCTTATTCTTTATGGTTTACTTTTACATATTTTTATCACTCCTAACAAATAATCTTTAATTGATATAAAAAATCTCTTGTACTTTATTATTTTTTCTAATGTATTATTTTTCTAACTCTTAAAGACTATTTGTCCTATTGGAGATTATACTTATTAATATTAATCCATTGTAAAAACGGCGATAAATGGCTAATAAACGGCGAAAAATGGTTAAAATTATTCTTAATCAGTTATATTTTTAGTTTTATTTGTAAAAATCTTCCATTTTATATTGTGTTTACATAATTTAAGTGATATAATATTGTTGATTTATAAAATTGTTAGGAGAAGTTATCATGGTAAAGATTCTTGCAGTCATTCAAAATATTGAGCAAAATTCTCAACTTTGCCAATACCTTACACAAGATAACAATATTGATTTTAAAATTACTAGTGATGAAGTTTCTGTTTTGAAACAGTATTATGATTTTAGACCTGACCTTTTTATATTGGACACCAGTTTTAAAAATATAAAATATAGTGATGTAATCAACGAGCTTTCATTAGATGATACTGAACAATTTAAATGTAATACTATATTACTTTATAACTCTACTGCTGAATTATTAAATCTTGCAAATTGGTCTAAAATATATAAAATATTTTTAAAACCTACAGATTATAAAAATATTTTAAAAGCTATATATGAAATGTCTAATTACACTTTAGAAAGAAAAATTGATAGGCTATTTTTAAAGTTACATATTCCATTAGAAAGTAGCCCTTCAAATCGTGTTAGAAAAACATTAATTAAATGTTGTAATTCGCCTAATTTACTTGGCAATTTAAACACTTTATTTAATACAGTTGGCAAGGAACTTGGAACAACCGGTGAAGGTATTCGTTCTTCTTTTAGAACTGCATTAAAGCCTTTAAATGAATTTAAAGATAAAGAAGATTTGCCTTTTGCAATTTATAAATTCTTTCCAAAAGGCGAAGAAGTTACCCCAAAATTATTTTTAGATATTAGCATATATTATTTGAAAAACACAAAAAAATAACAGATAAGTTTTAGTATGATCAAAAACTTATCTGTTATTTTTTATTTATTATTTTTATAATCATTATATTGATTAATAATATCCACTACACTATTACTTATGTTATCTGAACTTGATATTACTGAATTTAACTTTCTTCCTATAATATCATACATCTCATCTATTTCATTTTCTTGTACCTTATTATCTATTATCATATTGAATATAGGAATATTATTTTCTAATTTTTCTTTTGAAGATTTTACAAGATCTAATCCGTTCATATTATCCATAGCATATTTTGTAAATATCATTTCTGGTTTTAAATCTACAATTTTATGATATGTTTCTGTTCCATCTTTTGCTGTACCAACTATATCAACAAAATCAAGTTTTTTTATTGCATCAACTATCTTGTTTGTTATATTTATATCATTATGTGCAATTAAAGTTCTAATTTTTCCATTTGAATATATTTTATCAAAATCTATTATTTCTTCTTTTAAAGCATTTCCAAAATAATGATCCTTTCCATTTTGTGTTTGAATTATATCTGCATTTGGAACAATTACTATACTTTTTTCAAATTCACTTTGTTTTTTATATTCTACAGTTTTGATATTCTCAAATTTTCTTAATCTTTTTACACTATTTTCTAATTCTTTTTCTTCTATTTCAAATAGTTTTTCATTTTTTTCTGCCCTTTCTCTAATAGGCATAAACTTCAAAAATTTCCATTTTTCTATTTGATAGTTATTTAAAAATTCTCCTAATTCATCTAATTTATCAACATTAAGCCTGCTAACAACCGTGTTTATTCTTACTTTTATATTCTTGTTTTTAGTTTTTTCTAAAAGATTTTTTATAATATCTAAATGATTATTTTCTTTACCTAATGCTAAATTGATATCATTTTCAATTGAATCAATAGATAAATTGATTTCATCAAGTGTATTTAAAATATCTTCTACATATTCGTTATCGTTCTTTGATAAGTAAATTCCGTTCGTTACTAATTTATTATATAATCCTCTTTCTTTTGATTCTCTC
>CAJKKA010000048.1 GCA_905200315.1 uncultured Clostridium sp. | reverse complement strand
AACAGTCAGATGGAAAAAATTGAGTCAGCACTCAAAAATGCGGGACAGGAGCATTGAAACTTTCTTGACATCATTAGCATTGGCGCTTGCACTATCTTCACAAATTCAATTAAAGGGAAGTGCGCCGTTAGAATTCTTTTTCTTAGATGAAGGATTTGGATCTTTGGACAATGAGCTTTTAGATATTGTTATGGAATCATTAGAAAAACTTCACAGCGAACAGTTAAGCGTAGGTATTATAAGCCATGTTGAAGAACTTAAAAATAGAGTACCAGTTAAACTTATTGTAACTCCTAATGATGGAGGAAATGGCTCAAAGATAAATATTGAATATAGTTAAAAATAAATTTTTAAAAAGCATCTATAGTAAAAATAAAACTATAGATGCTTTTTGTTATATATGGTGAAGACTTAAAATTAACTTATAATAAATATTTATTTAAATTTTTATATCAAAATTTATCAAAATAATGCGATAAAAGAGTAGATTTAAAAATTTAAGTAGATTAAATGAAAATAATGTTGAAATTTAATTAATAAAAAAAGAGGCACCTACAAGGGGGAAAAAATTGTAGATGCCTTAAAATATATACTTATTAGGGGGAGAGATATATATAATTTCCGCTCTCATATATAAGTGTTGCCTAAACTTATAGTATATATACATGTTTTTATAAATTTTTAGAGAAATTAAAAAAAATCGTTCGTCTCATATCAACAAGAGGTTTAAGAAAAACTTTTAAATTTTTCTTAATATAATATATGTATATACTTACAATATGATACAAAAAAAGACAAAAAACACAAAAAAATTTATATTTTGAAGTGAAATAGCCAAAATACACTATTATAAAAATTTTAAAATATAGTAAAATTATAATAGGTATGCAAAAATATCTAAGTATAAGTATTTTCAACATATAAAAGATGATTTACATTTATAGAAATTTATAGTTTATAACTGATTTTAATTATTTTTTAATAATAAATTCAAATAATAAAACTATAATTAATTAAAGAAAGATAAAGTCTTAACTATATTTTCAAATTAGTATTATTTATGCTATAATTAGTACTAATATAAAATTTAAAAAATTAGGAGAGTGGTAAAGGTTGGGTTCGACCGCAAATATATTACAGATAGGGTTATTAGTAGTTTTACTGCTGGGTTCAGGATTTTTCTCGGCATCTGAGACATCTTTAATGTCTCTTAGCAAAATTAGAATTAGATATATGGAAGATGAAGGTGTAAAAGGAGCAAAATTAGTTGGATCACTTATTGAAAAATCAAGTGATTTACTTAGTTCAATTTTAGTTGGTAACAATATAGTTAATATAGCAGCTACATCTGTTTCAACATCTTTATTTATAAGTATATTTGGTGATGGTGGTGTTGCTATAGCGACAGCAGTCATGACAGTTCTTGTTTTAGTATTTGGTGAAATTACACCTAAGACTATCGCAGCAAATAGTCCAGAAAAAGTAGCAGTAGTAGTATCTAAACCAATTAGTATAATAATGAAAATTACAAAACCAATAGTTTGGGTATTTAATCTTCTGACAGGAATTATTTTTAAGATAATGGGAATCGACAATGATGGAGTTAAACCATTTATTACAGAAGAAGAATTAAAAGCTATGGTAAATGTCAGTCACGAAGAGGGCGTACTTGAAATGGAAGAACGTGAAATAATTAATAACGTGTTCCAATTTGGAGATATGCAAGCCAAAGAAGCGATGATTCAAAGATTAGACATGGTGGCTATAGATATAGAAGATAGTTATGATGAGATAATAGAATTATTCAAAAGTGAAAAGTTAAGTAGATTACCTGTTTATCAAGAGAGTATTGACGATATAGTGGGAATATTAAATATAAAAGATATCATTTTCTTAAGTGATGAAGAAATCGAGAATTTTGATATAAAAGATTATGTTCGAGAAGCCTTCTTTACTTATGAATTTAAAAAGATAACTCAACTTCTTGAGGAAATGAAAAAAGAAAAAACTCAAATGGCAATAGTAGTCGATGAATACGGCGGAACTGCAGGTCTATTAACAATAGAAGACTTAGTCGAAGTAATCGTTGGAGATATTGATGACGAGTATGATGAAGAAGAAGAGGAAATAGTAAAAATAAACGATAATGAATATTTAGTAGAAGGTAGTACAAAAATATCTGACGTAAATGAACAACTTGGAATCAATTTAGAATCAGAAGAATTTGATTCGATAGGCGGATTTATAATAGGATATTTAAAACGTATACCAGAAGAAAATGAAATTATCGAAGTTGAAGATGTAAAATTCAAAGTTGAAAGCATCGACAAAAATAGAATAAACAAAATTAGAATATTTGTATAAAAAAATTGCTAGAGTAATCTAGCAATTTTTTTGTTTAAAATTATAATTCTATTATTTCACCAGTATTGATATCTATTAAATTGATATCCATATCAACTTCATGATGATTACCTTCAATAGGCATAATTTCTATAATTGCAACAGAATGACTTCCATCTTTAGGTATAGAAGTACTTCCTGGATTTAGAACAACTAAATCTTCATCCATGTATAATTCTTTGACATGAGTATGTCCTAAAATTAATACATTTGCACCTTTGTCTTTAGCTTGTCTAATAGTTTCTTCTTTTGATTCTAAATATCCATGATTTAATAAGAATGTTACATTTCCAACCTCAGTTAAAATATAACCATCCTCAATTGGATGTTTTATAACCATTTGGTCTACGTCTGCATCGCAGTTTCCTCTTACTATTATAATATTATCGAGATTGTTTATTTCTTTTATTACGCCTTTAGGATTATATCCTTCAGGTAAGTCATTTCTAGGACCGTGATATAGCACATCTCCAATATGGAAAAGTACATCACAATCTTTTAATAAGTCTAATGCTTTTTCAAAATAAGGCAAGCTACCATGTGTGTCACTCATTACACCTATTTTCATAATTATCCTCCTAAAAGTATTAAATTTATTCATTTTATAAGAACTTTTCAGTTACTCTGCTCCAAAATTCGTAGTTTGACATTCTAAGTAATTTGACTTTTAAATCAGAAACAAATGTAGAAATATCGACTATTTGTTTGAATTGGTATTCAACTCCATCTACAACGATTAATATAGAATCTTCAAATCTATACTCTGGAGCGATTTTTACAATTGAATCTTTTGAACAAATAATGCTAGAAGTAAAACTTCTGTAGGCATTTGTATTTATAGGCGCAAGCGGTGTAATTTGCATTACATTTATACTTGGGTCTATTATACTTCCTCTAGCAGCATAGTTGTATGCTGTAGAGCCTGTTGATGTCGATATTATAACTCCATCTCCGCTGAAATTTTGGACATGGTGGTCGTTTATCCCTAAAGATAGATGTATAGTTCGAGATTTATATCCTTTTACAACAACTTCATTTATAGAAAATACATCGTTGCAGTTAGATTTAGTGCATACAGTAGATTGAAGAACAGGTATTTCTTGAACTATATAATCTCCAACTAGATATGATTCAATAAAGTGATCTATATCAGATGGAGAAAAGTCTGGAAAGAAGCCAAGATGGCCTGTGTTTATTCCTAAAATAGGTACTTCTGGAAATTCAAAGTCATGCACTGTCTGTAAAAAGGAACCATCCCCACCTATAGAAATTATAAGTTCAGTTTCGGGATGAATTTCATCACAAACTGTAAATCCTGCTTTTTGCAGTTTATCTGTCAAAATATCTTTGGTAATTACGGATTTTGGTAATTCATTTGAGTTAATTGTAATAATTCTTTCCATTATCCCACCTCTTTATAAAATGTATTATAACACATATTTTTGTCTACTATAACTATTTAGAATTATTATTACTAATTTAATACTTATTTTTGGTTCGAAATTCAAATTTTCTAAAGACTTGAATTAATTTCCAAAAACTGTGTTATACTATTAATGAAAAGACTAAATATAGAGGTGTGAAAATGTCGATAGAAAAAGTTAAGGAATATTTTGCAGAATATGGAAGAGAAGATGATATTTTAGAATTTGATCAATCAAGTGCAACAGTGGAATTAGCGGCTCAAGCGGCAAATGTTATACCCGCAAGAATAGCTAAGACTTTATCTTTTAAAAATAAAGCAGGAGATAATGCTATTTTAGTAGTCGTTGCTGGAGATGCCAAAATTGATAATAAAAAGTATAAGGCAGAGTTTGCTACAAAAGCAAAAATGTTAAATCCAGATGAAGTAGTAGAATACATTGGACATGCAATTGGTGGTGTTTGCCCATTTGCAATCGCAAATGATGGTGTAAAAGTATTTTTAGATGTTTCAATGAAACGTTTTAGTACGGTATTTCCAGCTTGCGGAAGTAGTAATTCAGCTATAGAACTTACTTGTGATGAAATGGAAAAATACTCACATTGTGAAAAATGGGTTGATGTATGTAAAGCTTATGATGATACATTATCAGAATAAGTTTAAAATATTAAATAAAAGTACATAAAGATTTTAACGGGGTTTCTAAATAAAGGAGCCCTTTTGTTATGAAAAGAATTGTATATTTTGGAAAATTAATGGAATAAATATTTATGTTCATTCTACCTAAAATTAGTGTAAAATATATATTACGATTAAAGTCAATTATAAAGGAAGTAGGTGCCAACTTGTTCAAAAAGGAAGATCAAAAATATAATCTTATTTCATATATAAATGAGGACGACGATTTAACACTGAGAGAGGTTTTATTAGATAGATTAAATTTTTCTGTAAGATATGCGTCTAAGTTAAAGCGATTTAAAACAGTAACTGTAAATAAAAACTTTAAGAAATTAGATAAAAAAGTTAAAAAAGGTGATTTAATAGAGGTTGAGATAAAAGAAGATATGGCCAATTTTACACCTCAAGATTTAAATTTAAATATAATTTACGATGATTTTGATTTAATTATGGTTGATAAACCTCCATTTATGGTAGTTCATCCAACAAAGAGCCATTTTGAAAATACTATGGCAAATGGAGTTACAGATTATATAATTAAAAAGGGTGAAGATGTAAAAATAAGATTTGTAAACAGATTAGATATGAATACATCTGGATTAGTAATAGTTGCAAAAAATCCATTTGCCCAACATGTATTATCTAGCGAGATGAAAGATGATGATTTTGAGAAAAAATATATAACTGTAGTAAAGGGAATTATAGAAGAAGATGAAGGAACTATAAATCAACCTATATACAGACCGACAGATGATAGTGTCAAAAGAGTGGTAGATGAAAGAGGTCAAGAGAGTATCACTCACTATAAAGTTATAGAAAGATTAAATGATGCAACTACAGTAGAGGTAAAATTAGAGACAGGTAGAACGCATCAGATAAGAGTTCATATGGCACATATAGGTCATCCTATTATAGGTGATGAGTTATATGGTTTTGTAGATGAAAATCTAATAAAAAGACAGGCATTACATGCTTATAGTTTAAAATTTAGACAACCAAGAACTAAGGAATTATTAGAATTTAAAGCTGATATACCTGAAGATATGAAAATGTTAATACAAAAATTAAAATAAAAAGGAGAGATAAAGATGATTATACATAAATCCATAGTACATGTACTAGATAAAAATAGTGATAGTCCAATATTAAATGACTATGAAAGCAAAAATAGTTTAGAAGTAGATAAGTTTTTCCAAAAAATAATAAATAGAGTATCAAAAGATGATGATTTAAGAAAAGCTGAATTCAATGATTATAACAATAACATAGTAAAAAATTGTTGTGAACAAATGATTTACGATGAAGATACATTTTTACAAAACTCAAAAGAAATAGCATCATATTTATTTGAAATTATGAAACAAAGTGAAGAAATGGATTCTTGTGATTTAGCTATATGTTTATATAGTGTAAAAGATGAAAAGAATGTAGCAATAATAAAACTTGAGTATAAAAAACTTTATACACATTCAATTGAATACGTGGAAGATAAATTTAATATACAAATAGTATCAAATGAAATAGGAATCCCTGAAACAGGACGTCCAAAGCAATGTGCATTAGTAGGTCTTAGTGGAATAAATGATTACTATCATCTTAAATTATTAGATAAAGATGCAGAAAAAGAACAGATAGAAACAAAATTTGTTACAGATTTCTTAAATGCTAAAAAAGTGGAAGATGATAAATATAAAACAAAAGTATTTAAAACTACTGCAGAAAACTGGATAACAAATGCGATTTCAGATGATATGAAAAAAGCTGAAGATATAAGAAGTATGCTTAATTATACTTTAAAAGAAAAAGAAGAAATAAATGTTGAAGAATTTGTTCAAAACAATATAATAGATCAAGACTTAAAAGAAAGTTTTAAAGAACACATGGAAGACAAGGGGTTAATTGAAAACTTCTCTGTCGATAAAAAATGGGTTGAAAAGAAACTTAAAAAGAGAAGTATAAAAACTGACACTGGATTTGATATAAAAGGTAATTTATCAGATTTTGAAGATGCAATGAAATATAGTGTTAGAAAAAATGAAAATGGAACATTTGATATAGTAATAAAAAATGTGTCGTTTTATGAAGAAAAATAAATAAATTATGAAAAATAAACATATACAATACGTTTTTACAATAAATGTATTTTATGTTATTTATTTGAAAATTATATAAAAAAATAGAATTTTGATTCAATTATGTTATAATTGTATAAAAGCATAAAAAAGTATATAGGTTCTAATTATTTAGATTAATAGGGAAAGAGGTGAAATTCCTCTGCAGCCCCCGTTACTGTGATGTGGACTATTATTCAAAAACCACTGTGATTATTCATGGGAAGGTGAATTAATAGAATGAAACTAAGCCAGGAGACCTGCCTAATATACAATAAGAAAATCTTCGGGGTGGAGAATTTTACTTTAAAATAAGAACGGTATTTTAAGAAAAAACTAGCCCTAGGGTTAGTTTTTTTTATTTTTATTGGAAAAATGTGTAAATTCATATCTGGATTTAAAAATATTTCCAATAAAAGCGTAATAATATCGAAATTTGATAATATAACAAATTGTTATTATCAAAAGTAAAATAAATGTAAAATATAATTCCAAAAAATATTATAATTATGCTATAATCAAAAAACATAAAGGGTTATAGTTAAATTATGGTAAACTCTGACTGTATTAATCTTGACAAAGCTTTAAAGAAAAATATAAAAAGGTATATGAGGAGGAATTCATATGAAAAAGAAATTATTATCGATTTTATTATGCCTGATGCTTGTATTTGCAGTTGGGTGTAGTAATGACTCAGGTCAAAAAACAATAACAGATAGGGAAGGAAACGAAGTTAAAGTACCAAATAAGATAGAAAAAATAATATCTACAGCACCATCAAATACAGAGATATTAGCAGGATTAGGTTTAGCTGATAAAATTATAGCAGCTGACACATATTCAGAAGGAATAGAAGGTTTAAGTAAAGATACAGAATTAATGGACTTTCAGACACCAGATGCCGAAAAAATTATAGAATTAAATCCAGACATAATAATAGCATCAGGATACAATCAAGTGGGATCATCAGAAGATCCATATAAATCTGTAAGTGATGCAGGTATACCAGTTGTTTATATACCAAGCAGTAACAGCATAGATGGTATATATAAAGATATAGCATTTATAGCAGAACTTGTAGGAGCTAAAGATAAGGGCGACGAAATGATAGCTTCTATGAAAAAAGAAGTAGATTCAATAAAAGAAATAGGAAGTAAAATAAAAGACAAAAAGAAAGTTTACTTTGAAATAGGACCAGCACCAACATTATATAGTGTAGGTAAAGACACATTTATAAATGAAATGATACAAACAATAGGTGCAGAAAATATATTTGCAAACCAAGATGCTTGGATATCACCAAGTGAAGAATCTGTAATAGATGCAAATCCAGATGTTATACTTACTAATGTAAACTATGTAGAAAATCCAACTAAAGAAATAATGAGTAGAGATGGATGGGATAATATAACTGCAGTTAAAGAAAAGGCAGTTTATTCAATAGATGCAAACTCATCTTCAAGACCAACACAAAATATAATAAAAGCCTTAAAAGAAATGGCTAAGGCTGTATATCCAGATGAATTTAAAGACAAATAAGAAAAAGTGTATAATTAGTATATTTATACTTATATCTATTATTTATATTGGAACTTCCATAGGGAGTTCCAATATTAGTATGTTAGACACTATATCTATAATTGCAAATAAAACCTTTGGTATCACTCTTAGAGATGGAGTTTTACCGAAAGATGTATCTATAATATGGAAAATTAGATTGCCAAGGGTATTATTAGCATTTTTAGTTGGAGGATGTTTAGCAACTAGTGGTGCAGTTGTACAATCAATATTAAAAAATCAACTAGCATCACCATATACTTTAGGTGTATCGTCAGGTGCATCATTAGGTGCAGGTCTTGTAATTATAACAGGAATAACAATTCCTGTCATAGGAAGTTTTACACTTCCCTTTGTTGGATTTATATTTGGACTTTTTACTGTATATTTAGTCATATTATTTTCGAGTAAAATCGATAAAACTATGTCAAATAATACTATAATATTAGCTGGTATGGTTTTTTCATTATTTGTAAATGCATTGCTTACAACTTTGACAGCGATGTTTTCAGAAGATTTAAAAAGAATAGCTCTTTGGCAAATGGGCAGTTTTGCTATGAAAGGGTGGACATATGTAGGTCTAATAATACCATTTTGTTTAGTTGGTATGATAGGCACGCTTATGTACACTAAAGAGATGGATATACTTACTTTTGGTGAAGAACAGGCACAGTCAGTTGGTGTCGATACATCAAAAGTAAAAACTAAATTATTTATATTTTCTGCAGTACTTACAGGTGGAGCAGTATCACTTAGTGGTACAATTGGATTCGTGGATTTAATCGCTCCACATGTGGTAAGAAAAATATTTGGTTCTAACCATAAGTATGTAATTCCGATGTCTTTCGTATTTGGAGGATGTTTAATGGTAGTTACTGATTTAATTGCAAGAAGTGTATTCGCACCAACTGAGTTGCCAGTAGGTGCAGTTACAGCTCTTATAGGGGCTCCATTCTTTGCATATGTTTATTTTAAAAAGGCGAGTTGATAATTATGTTAGAAGTTAAAAATCTTTATAGCGGATATGATGGAAGAGACATATTAAAAGATATAAGCTTTAAAGTTAAAAATGGAGAGAATTTGTGTATAGTGGGACCAAATGGATGTGGCAAAAGTACGCTTTTAAAATCTATTGCAAATCTTTTAGAACATAGAGGTAGCGTTATAATAGATGGCAAAGAGGTATCATCTATGGATAAAAAATCTTTTGCTAGAAAAATTGGCCTTATGAGCCAAATTACTCAAATCTATTTTCCATATACAATTTATGATACGGTATCTTTAGGTAGATATGCTTATAGCAAGGGAGCACTTAGCAAATTATCTAAAGAAGATGATAGAATAATCTTAGAAAGTATAGAAAAAGTTGGACTTTTAGATATAAAAGATAAAATGATTACGGAACTTTCTGGAGGTCAAATTCAAAGGGTATTTTTAGCGAGAGTATTTGCACAAGACCCAGATATTATACTACTTGATGAACCCACAAACCATTTAGATTTAAAAAATCAAATAGATTTATTAGAAAACCTAAAAGAATGGATAAGTTTAAACAATAAAATAGTAGTAGGAGTTTTGCATGACTTGAATTTAGTTCAATATTTTGCTGATAATGTACTTATGCTAAAAGATGGTCAAATTGTGGCTTATGGAAACCCTCAGACCGTTTTAAACGACCCTATACTTGATGATTTATATGGAATAGATATAAAAGGATTTATGACAGAAATTTTAAAAAAATGGGAGTAGAAAAGAACGTATTATAAAAAAGGTAATATTAAAAAGAGGCTAAAATACTATTTATTATTAGGAGTAAATTTTAAGCCTCTTTTTAATGGTAATTTATATTTTTATAACATGTAAGAAATTATATTCATTTTAAAGTTATTAATAAATATAACTACACTATTTAAATTATAATAGATATTCCATAAATGCTGGAATTTGCTTTTCCCAGCTCGCTTCATTATGTTCTCCGCCAATTACTACTCTAGGATAGCAGTTAGCGCCCTTAGATTGCAATATATGGCATAATTCAAGCATATAAGAAGTGAATTCAACTGCTGTATTATTTAATTCAAGTTCAATACTACCTATACTCATAAAGAATTTTGTTCCTTTTTGTGATTGACTAGCTATAGCATCATTCATAAATTTATCGTAGCATAGTTCAAATAATGGAGAAACACATATACATTTAGAAAATACATCTGAATATTTGATTCCAGCGTAAGCCGCCATTAAGCCTCCCATAGAACTTCCCCCAATAAGAGTATTTTTCTTATCTGTTTTAGTTCTATATTCAGAATCTATCATAGGTTTTATAACATTTATCATCCAATCTAGATATTTATCCCCTTTTCCCTCTATAAATTCATCATCACAATTTAAATCATATGGAGAGTATTCAGACATTCTTTCATTTCCTTCAAAACTGCATTGTATTCCAACTACAATTAGTTGAGTATCATTATTCTCTAAGTATTCCTTCATGCCCCATGATTTGCCGAAAGCAGCCTCTTCGTCAAAAAATAAATTATGTCCATCAAACATATATAAAACAGGATATTTTTTTCTTCTTTCATTATAGTCGTTTGGAAGGTAGATATTTATTACCCTATTTCCTGAGAAAGGTTCTTTCATTTCAATATATTTTTTTTCTATCATCAGTAATCACCCCTGTGTATTTTAATTTAATATTAAATATACCATAATTTGGATAAATATTGTATACAAAGACTTCAGAAAGAAAAGTTTATATATGTAAGATACAATATATGACAAGAAAATATAAAAAATTAAGAAGTGATCTAAATAGAAATTATAATAAGAGTATTAAACAAATATATTGAAATTAAAAAAGCTATAGGAAATAAACGTTTATTTTCTATAGCTTTTTTAATTTTAAAATAAAGAAGTCCATAAAACTATTTATTTTCTTCAATGTAGTTAACTATATCTGCTATAGTTTTGAAGTTTTCAGCATCTTCTTCAGCAATTTCTATATCATATTTATCTTCTAATGCCATAATTACTTCAACAGCATCTAAAGAATCAGCATTTAAATCATCTTTAAGAGAAGTATCTAAAGTCAATTCATCTAAATCGTCTATGCTTAATTGTTCTGCTATTATGTCTCTTATTTCTTCAAACATTTCATACCTCCAACTGTATTGAATAATTAAATTTTTAATAGTAGTTTAATATAATAGTAATTAATTTTCAATATATATTTAGAAAATAGTAGAATTATTTTTAAATTCTATAAATAGTAATTTTTTTTAATATAATATCCCAAGTTGAATATACTATATAAAAATAAATATATTTTCAATATATATTATGAAAATATAAAAATTTAATAAAAGTAACTTATCAATACACAAAATCATATATTAAACATAGAAAAACCTTTTTATTTAGGGGGAGAAGCTATGGCAAAATTAGAAGATACTCTTTCAAGATTTTTTGGAGATTGTGGATTTGATTTTAATGCCGGCGACAAGGTGAACGAGACTCCTTTTCTCGTGGCATCGGTCTACGACGTGTC
>CAJKKA010000047.1 GCA_905200315.1 uncultured Clostridium sp. | reverse complement strand
TAATACTAGATGGAATAGATGACTGGGTAAAAATGGGATATTTTTATAAAGAAAATATGACAATAGAAATTTGTGCTAAACCTTTAGATGTTTCTATTGGAAAACAACAATATTATATTGATAATTTACAAACTGGTGGAATAAGTATAAAAAAAGATGAAAAAGATAGTTGTTGTGGATATATATATACTTCAGAATACAAGAAAATATCAAATAACAAGAATATAAAATTGAATCAAATTTATTCAATGTCAACAGGTATAGACAATAAAAAAATGTATTTTAATGAAAATGAGAATTATATAAGTGTTGATAATTCAGAGAGCTTTAAAGCACCAGAAAAAACAACAATTTGTGTACTAGGAACAAATCCAAGAGGAGATGAAGAAGGCTTAGGGGATAAAGAAGCTAGAACTAATATGGAAGTATATTCAGTAAGAATATATGATAGATGTTTAACCCAAGAAGAAGTAAAACAAAATTACGAAAACGATAAAAAAAGATTTAACATACAAGAAATACCCGAAATAAAAACACCAGATTATGTAACAGATGGGCTTGTGAGTTTATTAGATGCGGAAAAGAATACGAAATATGGACATAGTAAAAGAACATCAATATGGCAAAACTTAGCAGGAACAACAAATGCAAGTTTAAAAAACGTAAATAATACATTAGCAAGTGGATGGACAGAAAATTCATTAGTATTAGACGGAAAAGATGACTGGGTAAATGTAGGATATTATCATAATGGTAATATGTCAATAGAAATTGTTGCAGAACCCTTGAATATAGTTAATGATAAAAATCAGAATTATTTAGCAAATGTACAAAATGGAGGAATTAGGCTTTGGAAAAAAAATAATAACATAGGCGGAATGTACATATCAGGATATAAAAACTTAAATAGTACCAATATTGTAGAAACAAATAAAATATATTCTATGTCAACAGGATTCAATGGTACAGAAATGTACTTTATGGAAAATGGTACAAAATATAAAGCTAATTATACAGGGAATATAGGAGAACCAAATTCGTCAACAGTATTTGCAATAGCAGTAGATCCTAGGGGAACAAGTGATGGTACAGGAGGTTCAGAAGCAAGATTTAATATGAAAGTATATTCAGTAAGAATATATAATAGATGTTTAACAGAAGATGAAATAAACCATAATTATGAAATAGATAAAGCAAGATTTGGAATAACTGAATAAGAGGTAGATGGAGACTTGCTAAAATATTGTTTTTTGTTAACAAAAGATGAAAAATGTTTTTATACATTAGTGTTGTAAGCTTCAAAAATGTAAAAATATTTACAAATTATGTATATTATGATAGAATTTAAGCCAGTAATTTATAATTATAAATTACTGGCTAATAATACCCATTAAGAGGTGATTATATTGAAATTAAAAATACTAGAACTTACAAAAGAAAATTCATCTGAATACATTGATGATGTAGCAATGCTAGAGAAAAAAGTACTAGAAACAATGGAAATGGAGGGAAAAATAGGTCAATTATTTATTACTGGTAAGGAAGATATTTTGGAATATGTAAAATCAGAAGAAAATACTGTAATGATTGGTGTTGATGAAAAAAACAGAGTACAGTCGGCAGTGTATATTACTCAAGGTCAAAAACCATTTACATACAATGATATTACGAAATATTTTAAGGTTGGAGAAGAATACAAAAAATACATAAAATCTCAATATTCTGAGAATTCAAAATATCAAAAAGATATGTTAGAAACATATAAAAACAAAATAAAGGCCTATAAATATGCAAAAGATAGAATAATAAAAGAGCATCCAGAATATGAAAATATTGAAGAATTTTTAAAGGGTGAATTACAGGAAAATGGATTTCACGAAAAAAGCATATTAAGAGAAAAGTGGAACCAATATATGGCAGAATATATTTTACAAAATGGAACTAAACAAGAACAAGAAAATTATGAAAAATTCTTTTGGATTAATGCAAATGATATATCAAAAGAAATGGACAGAAATATTAATGCTAATAATTTTAATAAAGACGTAGGAGAATATGAAAATTGGCTTAAAAACCAAAAAGAATATGAAAATATATTAGAAAATGCTACATTAAAAATATATGAAGAACCAACTTTTTCAGTAAAAAAATATTTTACAGCAAATACAAAAAATTCGATAGAAATAGATACTTATTTAACAAGTCCAGATAAAAGACACTCAGGAACAGCAAGAATACTTGTTTATGAGGGAATAAAGAAACATATAAATAAATTTTTTGAAAATACAGAAAATAAAGAAATATTTTTATGTTCAACACTACATAGAGAAAATTTATCTTCTAAATATGTTTCAGAATTTTTTGGATTAAAAGATAGTCTATTTGTAAATAGAAGACAAGGAAGAGATAGAGAAGTTCATATATGCAGAATTGATAAAAACGAAGCAAAACAATATTTAGATAAAACGGAAAATAAATTAGCAGTTTTATATGGATATAATCCAAGGAATAAGAATATATCATTAGAAGAACAAATAAATATAATAAAAGAACAATTAAAATATGAAAAAGAAGAAATGAAGAGATTAAATAAAATACGACATAGCAATTGTAAATATAAAGGAAATGTAAAAGATATACAAAGCAAAGCTCAAAAAATAATAAAACTAAAAGAAAAATGTAAAGAAATACAATTAAAAGATGAAAAAGGAGAAAGATAAAATGGAAGAATATAGTTGGCCAATAGAGCCTAAATACAAGGTTGCAGAACATGATAAATATGGAATAAGAAAAAATCACTATGTATTATTTAAACAAAGACAACATTCAGGATTTGATATTACTGCAGATATAGGCACAGAAGTACACCCTATAGCAAGTGGAAAAGTTTTATTAGCAGAATTTGATGGAACAACAACAGAAGGATATGATAGTTTTAACGACGGATATGGAAATAAAGTAGAAATATTAAATGATGATGGAAGAAGAGTTGTATATGGACATTTAAGAGAATACTATGTAAAACCAGGAGATATAGTAACAAAAGATACAGTTATAGGAATTACTGGAACAAGTGGAGGTTCTAGGGTACCACACTTACATTTAGAAATTAGAAAAAGTAATACAGAAGAAACAGGATTAGACTACACAATAAATCCATTAGAAGTGTTACCTAAAATAAATTTTGAAGAATTAACACAAGAATTTACCCAAGAGCCATATGCACATTTATGGAGAAAACTTACATCTGATAAACCTTGGAACTTTACAAAAGAAGACATTCCATATTCAGAAGATAAAAATTATATAAGATAATTTTTAATAATAATTTAATTTGCCAAAAAACAATCTTTGATATATAATATCAAGGATTGTTTTTTAATTAGGAGAAAAAATATGAATAAAATAAGAGTTATGGCTTTTGTAGGACCATCAGGAACAGGTAAAAGCTATAGAGCACAAATGGTTGCAGGAGAAAATAATATAAATTATATAATAGATGATGGGTTATTAATAAAAGGTAATGAAATTATTGCTGGAATTTCAGCAAAAAAAGCTCCAACAAAAATAGAAACAGTAAAAAATGCATTATTTTTGGAAGAAGATAAGAAAAAAGAAGTTTTAAAAGCAATAAAAAAATATAAGCCAGAAGGAATACTAATATTAGGAACATCAGATGGAATGGTAGAAAAAATTGCAGCAAATTTAGGATTACCTAAGATTGAAAAAATAGTCTATATTCAAGATTATGCAACACAAGAAGAAATGGAAGAAGCAAGAAGAATGAGAGTAACAGAAGGAAAACACGTAATTCCAGTACCAACCTTTGAATTAAAAAAAGATTTTAGTGGATATATTTTAGATCCATTACAAATTTTTAAACATAAAGGAAAAGGAGATAAACCATATGTTGCAGAAAAATCTATGATAAGGCCAACTTTTAGTTATATGGGAAAATTCACAATATCAGATACAGTTTTCAGACAAATAATAGAACATATAGCAAAAAAAGAAAAGGGAATATATAGAGTTACAAAAACAAGAGTATCTACAGAAAATCAGGTAGAAACAATTTATTTGGAAGTAATTTTAATGTATGGTTATAATATAAAAGAAACACTTACACACTTTAGAGAAAAATCTATAAGAGAGATAGAAAAATATACTGCAATGACAGTAGAAAAAATGGATATAGTTGCAAAAGGTATACAAATGCCAGAAAATAATTAATAAAGGAGAAATAAAAAATGTTTATTGTTGCTATTGATGGTCCTGCAGGAACAGGAAAAGGTACTATTACAAAAATAGTTGCAGAAAAATTAGGGTTAGTTACCATAGATACAGGTGCAACTTACAGATGTATAACACTTGCTATGATTAAAAAAAATGTAAAATTAGAAGAAGAAGAAAAAATAAAAGAAATACTAGAAAAAAGCAAAATAGAGTTTAAAAACATAAATGGAGAACAACATACATTTTTAAATGATGAAGATGTTTCAAAAGAAATAAGAAGTAATGAAGTAAATAGCATGGTATCACAAGTATCTGCATTAAAATTTGTAAGATACAAAATGGTAGACTTACAAAGAAAACTTGCAGAAGGAAAAGACGTAATAATGGAAGGCAGAGACATAGGAACATATGTATTTCCAAATGCAGATGTAAAAATATATTTAGATGCGGAGCCAGAAGAAAGAGCTAGAAGAAGACAAAAACAAAATGAAGAAGCAGGAATACAATCAACTTATGAAGAAGTTTTAGCAGGAATAATAGCAAGAGATGAAAACGACAAAAATAAAGAAATGGGAGCATTAAAAGTAGCAAAAGATGCAATAGTAGTAGATGGAACACACGGAACAATAGAAGAAAACGTACAAAAAGTAATAGACATTATAAATAAAAAAAAACAAAAAAATAATAAAATAAAAAATGTAGAGGTCGACGCCTCTGTCGACCAAAAGAAAGACAAAAATAATAAAACAAAATCTGTAGGGGCACGGTGCTCCGTGCCCAAAAAAAACAAAACAAGAAAAAACAATAGAAAAATTAAAAGTAACCAAAAAAGAACCCCTATCAAAAATAATACAAAGAGAAATCGTAAGAAGCATACTATGGGTACTATACAAAATAGTATTTAGAGTAAAAGTAATAGGAAAAGAAAATGTTCCAAAAGATGAACCATTTATACTATGTGGAAACCATGTAGAATTTATAAAAGTTCCTATTATAGAAATATTTACAACGGGTAGAAAAAAAGTATATTTTATGGCGAAAATAGAATTGTTAAATAATGCCTTTCTAAGATGGTTTGCATATTTATTCAATGTAATTCCCGTAAAAAGAGGAAAACAAGATATGTATGCAATGAAACAATCATTGCAAGCACTCAACCAAGGAGATGCCTTAGGAATATTTCCAGAAGGAACAACAAATGGTCTTGCAAAAAAAGTAAAAGTAAAAACTGGAACAGCTTATATGGCATTAAGAACAGGATCAAAAGTATTACCAGTAGGAATTAAAACAACAAAAACAAACAGAGTTATAGTAAATATAGGAAAAACATTAAACTATAATGAACAAAAAGAAAAAAATCCAGATAAAGAAAAATTAGAAGAAACAACAAAAGAAATAATGGACACAATAATTATGTTGACAGAAACAGCAAAATAATATATAATAAAAACGTTATTTTATAATTTGATAATACTAAAATAAAGACATTAATAAATAATATGGGAAGCGGGACATACCTTAAGCTGTAAAAAGCTACCATAGATAAAAGGTGTGTCCCCTGTCTTAAGAAAAGAGAAGGAGATATAAAAATGATAAACGATAAAATAAGAAACATAGCAATAATAGCTCACGTAGACCACGGAAAAACCACTTTAGTAGATGCACTACTAAAACAAAGTCATGTTTTTAGAGAAAACGAACAAGTAGATGAAAGAATAATGGACTCAAATGACCTAGAAAAAGAAAGAGGAATAACAATTCTTTCTAAAAACACATCTGTAATGTACAATGGTGTAAAAATAAATATAGTAGATACACCAGGACATGCAGACTTTGGAGGAGAAGTTGAAAGAGTTTTAAAAACAGTTGATGGTGTTTTATTATTAGTAGATGCTTTTGAAGGACCAATGCCACAAACAAGAGAAGTTCTAAAAAAATCATTAGCATTAAACTTAAAACCAATAGTTGTAATAAACAAAATAGATAGACCAGGTTCAGAACCATTAAAAGTTGTAGATAAAGTTTTAGACTTATTTATAGAATTAGATGCAAACGAAGAACAATTAGAATTTCCAGTTATATATGCATCAGCTAAAAATGGAATTGCAAAAATGAATTTAGAAGATGAAACAGATAATGTTAACTGTATTTTTGAAACAATAATTAATGAAATTAATGCACCAAAATGTGATGAAGAAGGACCAGCACAAATGTTAGTATCTAACATAGATTATGACGATTATGTTGGAAGAATTGCAGTAGGTAGAGTAGAACGTGGAATTATGAAAGTAGGAATGCCAGTTGCAATATGTGGAAAAGAAGATAAAATAACACAAGGAAGAATTTCTAAAGTATATACACATATGGGATTAAATAAAGTAGAAGTTGAAGAAGGAAAAGCCGGAGACATAATAGAAATTGCAGGAATACCAGAAATCAACATAGGAGATACAATATGTGATCTAAACAATCCAGAAAAAATACCATTTGTAGATATAGACGAACCAACAGTTTCAATGACATTTAGTGTAAACAATGGACCACTTGCAGGAAGAGAAGGAAAATTTATTACATCAAGACACATTAGAGATAGACTATATAAAGAACTTGAAAGAAATGTAAGTTTACGTGTAAAAGATACAGATTCAGCAGATTCATTCGAGGTATCTGGTAGAGGTGAATTACACTTATCAGTATTAATAGAAACAATGAGAAGAGAAGGATTTGAACTTTTAGTATCTCGCCCAAAAGTTATTATAAAAGAAATTGATGGTGTAAAATGTGAACCAATAGAAAACCTAGTTGTAAACGTTCCAGACGATTGCATAGGAAACGTAATAGAAAAACTAGGAATGAGAAAAGCAGAAATGAAAAACATGGAACCAGCAGAAGAAGGACATACAAAAATAGAATTTAGAATACCAGCTAGAGGATTAATTGGTTATAGAACAGAATTTTTAACAGATACAAAAGGTGAAGGAACAATGAACCACATATTTGATTGTTATGAACCATTCAAAGGTGATGTTGTAGCTCGTGTTAGAGGAACAATAGTTGCATTCGAAAGTGGAAAATCTGTAACATATGGTTTATATAATGCTCAAGATAAAGGGGAATTATTTATAGGACCTGGAGTAGAAGTATATGAAGGAATGATAGTTGGACTAAATTCAAGAGGAGAAGACTTAGCAATAAATGTATGTAAAGAAAAACATTTAACAAACACAAGAGCTTCTGGTTCAGATGATGCACTACGTTTAGTACCACCAATTCAAATGTCATTAGAAAAAGCAATAGAATTTATACAAGATGATGAACTAGTAGAAGTAACACCAAAAAATATTCGTCTAAGAAAGAAAATATTAGATTCAAAAGAAAGAGAAAGAGCAGCTAGAAATAGTGCAAAATAAAAAAGCAGGCGACCAATTTTGGTCGCCTGTTTAGGTTTGAAAGGAAATATAAAATGAACGAAGAAAAATTAAAAACAATAAAAGAAAAAGCCCTAGAAGAACACATTCCAATTATAATGGATGACACCTTAGAAATTATAGATACATATTTAAAAGAAATGAAACCAAAGAGAATATTAGAAATTGGAACAGCAGTTGGATATTCTGCAATATGTTTTTCAAAATACCTAGCTGAAGATGGAATGATTGACACAATAGAAAGAGATGAAGAAAGAATAGCAGAAGCAAAAGAGAATATAAAAGAAATGAAATTAGATAGTAAAATAAATATATATGAAGGAGATGCAGTAGAAATATTACCTACATTAAATAACAAATATGATGCAATATTTATAGATGCAGCAAAAGGAAAATATACATTTTTCTTAGAACAAGCCTTACGAATGTTAGATGAAAAAGGAATAATTTTTGCAGACAATATTTTATATAAGGGGTATGTATTAAGTGATTATAATAAACATAAACAACGTACAGCAGTAAGAAATCTACGCGAATATATAAAACAAACAACAGAGAATATTGAATTAGAAACACAAATATTAGAAGTTGGAGATGGATTAGCCATTACACAAAAAAAGTAAAAAATACTTTACAAGATATATAGCATATATGTTATAATATTATTAAGTGAGAAAAACATAAGAAAAAAGGAGAGAATAAAATGTTTGATAAATTTGATAGTAGATATAGCAAATTTTTAACAATATTACTAATTGTTGTTATAGTAGGAATAGTGGGCTTATTAGGTTATTTAGGTTTTGACTTAATAAAAAAATTTCGTACACAAAATGAAGCAGAAAAATTTGCACAACAATTTGAAAATGATGTAAAAGATAATGATGAAAATAGTGAAAATAATAATAGTGCCGAAAATCCTTTAGATAACATAGAATCATCTGAAAGTTCTACTGGTACAAAAACATATAAATATAAGGGATTTGACGTTTCTGGAACAATAGAAATTCCAAAAACAAATATAAAATATCCAGTTCTTACGAAAGTTTCAAAAAAAGGATTAGAAACATCAGTTGCAATTCAATACGGAGTAGGTTTAAATCAAGTAGGAAATACAGTAATAGTAGGTCATAACTATAGAAATAGTTTATTTTTCTCAAACAATAAAAAATTATCAAATGGAGATAATATATATATAACAGATAACTCTGGAACAAAAGTAAAATATGTTATATATAATAAATATGAAACAACTCCAGAAGACACAGATTATATGTTAAGAGATACAGCAGGAAAGAAAGAAATATCATTATCAACATGTACAGATGATAGTTCAAAAAGATTAATAATATGGGCAAAAGAAGAACAAGAACAATAAAATATTCTCAAATGTTGTTTAGGTGAATGTATTTAGTTTACTTAAAAAATAAATATAAGCCAAAATTACGAATCTTTCTTGAAAATTATGTCGAATTATGTTATAATAGAAAAAGTTTATAGACATTTTTATTTAATAGACAGGAGGAGTTTTGTAAATGAGCAAAGATAAAAAATTTACAGTTGAGGGACGAATTATTAAAAATAATCCAGGTGAAAAATTTTCTGTTGAAGTACAAACAGAAAAAGGTACTTATGTTGTTAAGGAAGCTTATACAGCTGGAAAAATGAAACTTAACAATATTCGGCTAGTGGTTGGAGACAAAGTTCTAATTGAATTAGACTGCAATGACTTAAAAGGTCGAATATTAAAAAGATTAAAATAAAAATGTAACCGTTTAACCTGTCTATAAACTTAAGACTACTCGAAAATTGAGTAGTCTTTCTTTTTTTGGATACAATAAATTTGGAGGTGCGTAAAAATGAATGAAAATCAAAAAATAAATTGTACAGTAGAAAGTTGTAAATACAATATAAATAGACAAAAATTATGTTCATTAGAACAAATAGTTGTAACACCAATTCCAAATTGTAATACAGGAAAATCAGACGAATCACAATGTTCAAGCTATAAAAACAAATAAAATATAAAAATTTGATTTTTATGTAGGGGCGACCAGTGGTCGCCTTTTTATATTAAAATTAAAAATTTCGTAGCAATTTCTTGATTTTTGCGTTTATCAAATATATAATGTACAAAACAAAATAAAAAGGAGATTTATGATGAAAAAACCAGAATTACTTGCACCAGCAGGTTCATTTGAAAAAGCAAAAACTGCATTTATGTATGGTGCAGATGCTATATATTGTGGAACTTCTTCACTTTCATTAAGAACAAGAGCAGAAATGGATGATAGCGATTTAGTAAAAACAATAGAATATGCTCATAAATTAGGAAAAAGAGTTCATGTTGCAATTAATATTTTTGCATGGGATGAATCTTATGAAGAAATAAAAAAACAAGCTAAAATATTAAACGATTTAAAAGTAGATGGAATAATAGTTGCCGATGGTGGCGTTGTAGACATAGTTAAAGAAGTTGCACCAGATGTTGATATACATATAAGTACACAAGCAAATACAGTTAGTTTACATTCAGCAAATTTCTGGTATAAAAATGGAGCTAAAAGAATTATTCTTGCAAGAGAGCTAAGCAAAGAGCAAATAAAATATATGATAGAAAATAAGCCTAAAGATTTGGAAATAGAAATGTTTGCTCATGGAGCTATTTGCTTTGGATATTCAGGTAGATGTTTCTTAAGTGATTTCTTAGCTTGTAGAAGTGCAAACTTAGGAGATTGTGCACAAAGTTGTAGATGGGCATATAATGTATATGTTGAAGAAAAAAATAATCCGGGAAATTTAATGCCTGTAGATGATGATAAAAATGGTACATATATTTTTTCTTCAAAAGATTTATGCTTAATTAAAGAAATTCCAGAAATAATAGAAATGGAATTAGATAGTTTGAAAATTGAAGGAAGATTAAAAACAGAATATTATCTAGCAACAGTTATAAATGCATATAGAACTGCTATTGATGATTACTTTGAAAATCCTGAACAATATGATTATAAAAAATATTTAAATGAAATAGAAAAAGTAAAAACAAGAAGTTTAACGACATTTTATTTTAACGATAGAAATAATAAAGATTTTCAAGAATACGAGGGAAAACAATACAATCCTAATTTTGAATATGGAGGAAAATTGATAGAATATGATAGTGAAAAATCTATAGTTGAAATAAAAAATAAATTAAAAGTAGGAGACTTTTTAGAAATAATTATTCCAGGAGAAATAGAATCAAAAGAATTTGAAATAAAACAAATGTGGGATACTGAAACAGAAGAAGCAATAGAAAGTGTAAATCCAGGAAGAGCTGGTCAAACAGTTAAAATTAACATTCCATTTAATTGCGAAAATGGATGGATTATAAGAAGAAAAAAATAGAATTGATATTGGAAAATAGAGGTTAGAAGTTGGAAAGATGTAGAAAATTTCTATAAAAAAGATTGTATATTTTTTAGTAATAGTATAAAATATTAAAAGATTATTTTAAAGTATAAGAATTCAAAGGAGGAAATAAAGTGAAAAAAACAAGTAAGAAAACAAATGTATTGAAAGTTATATTAACAATAGTAATTGTTATATTATTATGTATGGTGTCATTTTTTGGTGTGTATGTAAAGAAAAATGGAACATATTCTAATGCAGTAAAAGACTATAATTTAGCAATGGAATTAGAAGGTTCAAGACAGGTTATTTTAAAACCAGATGAATCAACTGAAAAAGTTACAAAGGATTCAGATGGAAATGTTGTAGAAAACGCAAAAGAAGATGAAATAAAAGAAAAAGGTTATACTACAGAAGAAACACCTGTAAATAGTGAAGATGTATTAAACAAAGAAAATTTTGATAAAGTAAAAAATATAATTTCTAAAAGATTAGAAGATTATAAATTTGATGAATATCAAATAAAAGAAGATACAGATAATGGAAATATAGTTTTAGAATTAGCAGAAAACGATGACACAGATACAGTTTTATCTGTTATAAATCAACAAGGAAAGTTCGAAATTAAAGATAGTGAATCAAAAGAAGTTTTAATGGACAACTCAATGATAAAAGACTCTAAAGTTTTATATAATAATACAACAAGTGGAACAAGTGTATATTTAAGTATTGAGTTTACAAAAGAAGGAAAAGCAAAATTAGAACAAATTAGTAAAGATTATGCAACAGTTAAAAATAGCAGTGATAATTCAAACAGTGATTCAACAGATAGTTCTTCTGAAGAAAGTACAACTCAAAAGAAAATTGCAATGGAAATTGATGGACAAACAATGGTTACAACCTCTTTTGATGATCCAATTACAAATGGCGAATTACAGCTTACAGTTGGAAGTAGTTCAAAAGATTCAGAAACATTGCAAAAATCTATAAAACAAGCTAGGTCAACTGCAACTGTTTTATCAACAGGAAAAATGCCTATAAAATATACTGCAGATACAAATAAATATATAAAAGAAAATATTTCTGATAAACAAATAAAAATTGTTGCAATTACAACAACGATAGCAATTGCTTTAGTATCAATTGTATTAATAGTAAAATATAAATTAAAAGGATTTTTATCAGCAATTTTATCAATAGGATTTATAGCAGTATCATTATTAATTATAAGATACACAAATGTATACATTAGTATTGCTGGATTAAT
>CAJKKA010000046.1 GCA_905200315.1 uncultured Clostridium sp. | reverse complement strand
ATAGGTCTAACGAATGTGTTGTTTGTGCGGATAAAGGGACTCGAACCCCCACGTCGTTGACACTGGTTCCTAAGACCAGCGCGTCTACCAGTTCCGCCACATCCGCATTTGTTATTAACATTAATTATAATAGCACAATGATTACTATGATGTCAAGCATACTATAAAAAAAATATATTTTTTTTTATAAATTTATTTTTTAAAAATATTGTAGAATTTTGAGTTTATATGATAGAATATAAAAAAATATTTTAAAGAGGTTAATATGTGGAAGATAAATGAAGTAAAAAAACAAGCAAGAAAAACTATTAAGAATAATGTGTGGACATTGCTTTTTGTAGGAATAATAATGACTTTTGTATTTGGAGAGTATAGAATTTCTAAAGATGGTTTTTCAAATTTAAAAACATTAGAATCGTTTATAAAAGGACAAGAAAAAGGAGAACAAGTAGAATTTTTCGATAAAGAAAATGATGAAGTATTAGTAAACAAATATGTTGATCAAATTATAAATCAATCTTTATTTGGAACTATAAATTCAAATATAACAGACTTTAACCAAAAACACAATGTTACAAAAGGAGTATTTTTTGAGGCTTTTGAAATACTAACAAAAGGACAAACTCAACTTCAAAAATTAGTAGATTCTGTAACAGACTATACAACTAAATTAAAAATGGCAGAATTTTTAACAATGGCAATAGCAATAGGTGGTTTTATAATAAAAATATTTATAACAAACCCTATAACAGTAGGGGAAAGTAGAATGTTTTTAGAGAGTAAAAATTATAATAAAACAAAAATAAAAAGACTATTGTATGCTTTCAAAAAAGAGAGATATTGGGGAAGTGTAAAAACAATATTTGTAAGAAATATATATAAAGATTTGTGGAATTTTACTATAATAGGAGGAATTATAAAATATTACTCATATAAAATGGTTCCATTTATAGTAGCGGAAAATCCAAAAATAAAACCAAATGAAGCCATAACACTTTCTAAAAATATGATGAATGGTAATAAATTAAAAGCGTTTTATTTAGATTTATCTTTTATAGGTTGGCATATTTTACAATATATAACCTTTGGACTTGTTGGAATATATGTAAATCCATATGTAAAAGCAACATATTCTGAGTTATATGCAGAATTAAGAAAAGAATATAAAGAAAATAAAAAAGTAAATTATGAGTTATTAAATGATGATTTATTATTTGAGAGTAACGAACATTCAAAATATCCTTGTGAAGAAACGAAAAAATTAAAAATTGATTATAACAAAAATTACGAATTAACATCCATAATACTATTTTTCTTCACATTCTCATTTGTAGGATGGTTATGGGAAGTAGGATTATTCTTATTTGAAGATGGAATTTTTGTAAATAGAGGAACACTTTATGGTCCATGGCTACCAATATATGGAACAGGTTGTACCTTAATAATTTTATTAACAAAATTTAATTGTGTGAAAAAAATGCTAAAAAATCCACTTTTAACATTTAATGTAAATATGGTGGTATGTTCAATTATTGAATATGCAACCTCATGGTATATAGAAGTAACACAAGGAACAAGATATTGGGACTACACAGGAATATTTATGAACTTAAATGGAAGAATATGTTTAGAATGTGCATTATTCTTTGGATTTGGAAGTTGTATATGTGTATACTTTGTAGCACCATTCTTAGAGAAAATGTTCCAAAAATTAACAAACAAAGTAAAAATAACAATATGCTTAATTTTAACAATGCTATTTACGGTGGATTCAATATATGCACATAAATACCCACATACAGGAGAAGGAATAACAGAACAAAATTCATCAACAACACAAAAATAAAATGGAGGAAAAAATGACAAAAGAGATTAGCGATAAATTAAATATGGTAAAAGAAAAATTAAATTACATAGGTTTAAATTTAGAAGAAATACCAGAATTTTTAAGAAAAAATGAACAACTGGAATTTAAAACTATACACGAAAATGAATTTAAAAAATATAAAGTATACAAATTTATAGATGTAAGAGATATTCAAATATTAATAACACCTAAAAATAGATTAGACCCAATAACAGAAAAACAAAAACAAGCTAAAAGAATAATTAATTATCTAGAACCAAAGGAAGAAGAAGACATTCCTTTACAGGCAGAATTTTTGCAAATGCTAAATAAAGTTGAAATACAAGATATTGAAAAAATAGATGAAATTCAAAAAGCTATAAACAAAAAGATTCCATTTAAAGTAGAATACGAAAATAATTTTTTATGGGAAATATATTATTCAGAGGCATATAAAAAATACTTTATGCTAGTACCTCTTGAAGATTCAGATTATTCAAGTTTGTTCTATTTACTAAAAAAACAAATAGAAGCCAATAAAAGAAACAGAGCAAGTAAAATATTTGTACCAATATGTTTTATGGAGTATACAGGTGTATATTTGAAAAAAACAGAAATAGCAGATATAGAAAATAGTATGTGGTTATTTGCAGGAGATTGGCCTAATATTTATGAAGTATTTGATAAAAAAGATGTACTAACAATTCAAATAGTAGGAAAAACATTTGTATATGATAATTTAACAAGCGATTATAAAATTACACTAAAAACAAAAGAAGATGCAATAAAATTTTATAAATATATAAAAGCTTTATTCATATTGCAAAGTGAATTGCCACATAAATATAAATTTATACCTAAAATAGATAGATATGGAAGTTTAGATTTATATTATGATGACAAGAAAATAAACTATGAAGATTTACCAGAATTTATAAAAAAAGAATATGATAATACAATAAAAGAACTAGAACAAATAACAACTGAAGTAAACAATGCTAAAGAAGAAATAGAAGAAAAGAAAAAAATATCAAAACAAAAAGAAAAAGAATATTTTCAAAAGGAAAAAGAAATTACATTATATTTAGAATGTAAAAAAAGCTTTTTTGGGAAAATAAAATATTTCTTTAAACATAAAAAAATGGTAAAACAAATAAACAAAGAAGAAGAGAAAACAGAAAAAACAAATATTGAAAAAGAAACATATAGTGTAGAAGAAAAGCAATATTACAACATAGAGGATTTAATAAATATAAATAAAAGATATAATGAAATTGACTTAGAATATAAAAATTTAAAACTAGACATAGAAGCATTAGATGAAAAAATTAGCATGATGGAAAGAAAAATAAAAAATGCTATTTTATATATTGAGGAAATAGATAAGCACAACAAAAGTATATTTGAATTTTGGAAGTTTACAAATAAAGATGAAAAACAAGCATTAGCAGAAGGCACAGGAGAAGCGGAAGAAACAGAAAATATGAAAATAGAAAAAACTTTTAAAATTGAAACAGATTTTGAAGAATTTTCAATAAGAACAGATAGTAATCAAAGAAAAAAATTAACAAAAGAACAATGCGATGCAATATTTCTTACTCAAACAAATCTATTAGAACAAATAAATATAATAAAGGCATATGTTGGTAAAGATAAAAAAATAAGTAAAAAAGATGAAGCAATAATAAAAATAAAATTAGAAATGCTACAAGAAGAAGCGAATAAAAATCAAGAACTGTTTGAAAAAGAAGAATTTGATATTTTCGGAGGTCTATCAGAAGATCATACAAAAATAAAATACTTAAATGGTAAAAAACATAGAGAAACAGAAAGAAATAAATTTAAAATATTAGATCTTAATAAAAATACAAAGCCAGAAGAATATATACAAACTCTTAAAAAGTATATAGAAGAAATACAAAAAGCTTTAGAAACAAATACAGCAAGTGTAAGTATGCCAATATATAAGGTTACAGAGCAAAAATTAGAAGAAAAGAATTTTGAAATTTTTAATATAAATATAGAAAATACAATAGAAAAAAATCAAGAAGATAAACTAAATTTATATAAAATTAATATAAAAGAAATGGACAATATTGTATATTTAACTAATATAGTTTATTACAATAATAATAACGAAACCTTGCCATTAGGAATGGATATAACAGACAAAGCATTAGTAGATTTAAATGAATATGAATTAGAACTTGTAAATAAAGACACAATAAAATTAAATGAACAAGAAGGTTTATATAATAAAGTAAAAACTATAAATGTATATGAATACGATATATCTAAAAACTAAGGAGGAAAAATTATGAATAATAGATTTATTATAATGGTATTAGATGGATTTGGAGCTGGAGAAGCTCCAGATGCAGACAAATATGGAGACTGTGGAAGTGCAACTTTTCAGCACATTTATGAGCAAACACACTTAGAATTACCAAATATGAAAAAGCTAGGAATATTCAATATAGATGGTATAAATCTAGAAAATAAAGAAGAAAATGTAATAGGTTGCTATGGAAAAGCACAAGAAAAAGCCGCTGGAAAAAATAGTCCAGTAGGGCATTGGGAAATGAGTGGATATGTAAATGAAGTTGCATTTGCAACATATCCAAATGGATTTCCTGAAGAAATGATAGAAGAATTTAAACAAAAAACAGGATTACAAGGAACTTTATACAATGGGGTAGGTTCTGGAACAGATTTATTAAAAAAATATGGAGAAGAACATATGAAAACAGGGTATCCAATAGTGTATACTTCTGCAGATAGTGTATTTCAAATAGCTGCACATGAAGATATAATTCCTGTTGAAAAACTATATGAAATATGTAAAATAGCAAGAGAAATGTTAAATAATCCAAAATATAATGTTGGAACAGTTATAGCAAGACCATTTGTTGGAGATAAAGCAGAAAACTTCACAAGAACATATAATAGAAAAGACTTTGAAGCGGAAAACTTTGGAAGAACAATGTTAGATGTATTAAATGAAAACAACAAAAAAGTGTTAGCAATAGGAAAAATAAATGATTTATTCTCAGGAAGAGGAATAGAAAAAAGTATTCATACACAAGGAAATGCAGATGGAATAGAAAAAACAATAGAAGCAATAAAAGAAGACAACGAATATAAATTAATATATACAAATTTAGTAGACTTTGATATGCTTTATGGACACAGAAACAATGTAGAAGGATATGCAAAAGCTTTAGAATATTTTGATAGTAAATTGCCAGAAATAATGGAAAACATGAAGCAAGAAGATATATTAATAATAACAGCAGACCATGGAAACGACCCAGCAACACCAAGCACAGACCATTCAAGAGAATATGTACCAATATTAGTATATGGAAAGAATTTAAAACAAAATATAAATTTAGGAACACGAAAAACCTATGCGGACATAGCCTCAACAATATTAGATATGTGTGATTTAGAACAATTAAAATATGGGGAAAGCTTTAAAGAAGAAATAATAAAAAAATAGATATATTACAGGTAAATTATAAGTATAATATTGTATACATAATTTAAATATGATATAATATAGATATGTTTAATTGTTGACTTTTTATCAGAGACAGGAGGAAAAATATGAGGATGGATAGATATGGCATCAAAGATAAAAATGAGAGATTTCTCGGAATATTAGAGATAAGAAAAATAAATCGGGAAATTTTAAAAATCTCTAAAATAAGCATAGGAGAAGACGAGAAATCACTTAGAAACGGAGAGGAAATTCGAAATTTTCTAGCTGACGAATATTCGGGAGTAAAGTATTTTCTTGTAGAGGAAAAAAACTTCTGGATAGGAGGAGCACTGGTTTCAATGAGCGTTCATGATAATGAGATGAAAGCGCTCATAAAAAAATGATAAAAACATCAAGGCTATATATTATAGCCTTGATTATTTTTTTATTCAGATAAAAAGTAAAGAAGATGTAATAAAAACGGCAAGATGTTACTTAGATAGATGGAGAATTGAAGAGTATTTCAAATTTAAAAAGCAAGAATATAACTTTGAAAATTTTAGAGTAAGAACATTGAAATCAATAAATAATTTAAATAAAATGCTCACATATGCAATTGGATTAGTAGCGATGCTTAGCGAAAAAATTGGAAAAAGAAAATTTGTAAATAAAATAATAAAAGAATCAAAATCTTTAAAAACGAATGTATATCTATGGTTTTATCAACTAGCAAGAGGAATATATAACATATTATCAAAGACAAGATGTGAAATAAGAGAATGGGAAAATATAAGAAAAACCAAAGAGTATGATGGACAGCTGTGCTTATTGTAGAGATATTATTTACATAATGTTAATAAACCTATTTTGTATAGGTTTATTAAGGGATGTTTAAAATAAAAGAATTGGTAGTATATGAATAAATATATCCATATTTTACCAATTATCTATTTTTAAATAATTTATTTCTGCAAAAAACCGAAACTTAAATAGCAAAAAATGTTGTATTATTATGTGAAATGTGCTAAAATAGATGAGTATGCAAATCTAAAAAATAAGAAAAGAAAAAAGGATTCCAGAGTATGTTTATAACAACTCATGGCTTGCTAAAAAATAATACTGGGACACAATGAATTTTATTTATTGTGTTCTTTTATTTAGGAGACCAAATGAACATAGAAGAAATATTAAAAAAAGAAATAAATAATTTAAAACAAAACAACATAGAAAATAGCACATTAAAAGTAAAAATATTACTTGCAAATATACTAAATGTAAAAAAAGAATATTTATTAATACATAGTGAAGAGGAAGTAAAACAAGAAGATAAAATAAAATATGAAAATAATATAAACGAATTAATAAAAGGAAAGCCTCTTCAATATATAACAAATAAACAAGAATTTATGGGGCTAAATTTCTATGTAGATGAAAATGTTCTAATACCTCAACCAGATACGGAAATTCTAGTTGAAAAAGCAATTGAAATAGCGGAAACAACACAGAAAAATAAGATATTAGATATGTGCACAGGAAGCGGATGCATAGCAATATCATTAGCAAAAAATATAAATAATGCTCAAATAATAGCAACTGATATATCAAATAATGCCTTAAATGTTGCAAATAAAAATGCTATAAACCATAATGTAGAAAATAAAATAAAATTTATAAATTCAGATATGTTTAACAATATAGAAGAAAAGTTTGATATAATAGTTTCAAATCCACCATATATAGAAACGGTAACAATAAATAAACTAGAAATAGAAGTGCAAAATGAACCTCATTTAGCCTTAGATGGTGGAATAGATGGCCTAAAATTTTATAAGATAATTGCTAATAATGCATTTAAATATTTGAACGAAAATGGCTATTTGTTACTTGAAATAGGCTATAATCAACAAGAAAGTGTAACGCAACTATTACAAGATACAGGAAAATACAAAAACATAGAAACAATAAAAGATTTAGGTGGTAATTATAGAGTTGTAATTGCAAGAAAGGAATAAAAATGTCTTTTTCATCTGAAATAAAAGAAGAATTAAGCAAAACAAATAATTTAAAAAACAAAGAAGAGGTAAAATATGAATTTTTAGGTTATTTAATTTCTTCTAATATATCTATAAAAAAGAATAAAATAGAATATTCAACAGAAAACGAATACAACATTAATAGACTAAACAAACTACTTAATAACTTAAATATAGATTACGATATATGTGTAAAAGGAAATTTATTTGTAATTAAATTTGATATAGAAAATATAGAATATTATATAAATTTATTAAGCAATATAGAAAAAGAAAATCTAAAAAAAGCCTTTATAAGAGGCAGTTTTTTAGGTTCAGGTTCAATAAATGATCCTAAAAAAAAATATCATATAGAAGTTTCATTAGAAAATAAAGAATATGCAAATATCTTAAAAAATATTTTGAACGAGTTTAATATTATTTTTAAAGAATTAGAAAGAAAATCGAGTTATTCATTATATAGCAAAGATGGAGAAGAAATATCAAAATTTCTAGCTCTAATTGGTGCTTCAAAAGCGGTAATAAATTTTGAGGAAATACGTGTAATAAGAGATATTAGAAATAATGTAAATAGAAAAGTAAATTGTGAAACAGCAAATCTAAATAAAACAGTTAATGCAGCCGTTAGGCAAATAGAAGATATTAAATTTATTTATAATTCAAAGGCAGAAGATAAACTTTCAGATAGTTTAAAAGAAATTGCAAATTTAAGAATGGAAAATCCAGACATAAGTTTAGTAGAACTTGGAAAATTATTAAAAGAGCCTATTGGAAAGTCTGGGGTAAACCATAGATTGAAAAAGATTCAAGAAATAGCAAACGAATTAAGGGGAAATAAATGAAAAAAATAGGAATATATATTCATATACCTTTTTGTGCAAAAAAATGTAACTATTGTGATTTTATTTCATTTGAAAATATGAAACCTAGAGAAAACGAATATATACAAGCATTAAAAAAAGAAATAATAGAAAATAACAATAGCCAGTATATGGTAAATACTATTTATATAGGAGGGGGAACCCCTTCTTATATTAACAGTAAAAGTATTGTAGAAATTATAAATACCATAAAGAAAAATTATGAAATAAATAAAAATGCAGAAATTACAATAGAAGTAAATCCAGGAACAGTAAACAGAGAAAAGTTAGAGGAGTATATAAAAGTAGGAATTAATAGAATAAGTATTGGTTTGCAATCTACAAACAATAAATTGCTAAAAACTATAGGAAGAATTCATACATATGAACAATTTTTAGAAACCTATAAACTAGCACAAGAAGTTGGTTTTAAAAATATAAATGTAGATTTAATGCTTGCATTACCAAACCAAACAATTAAAAATTTAGAAGATTCTGTAGATAAAATAATAAAATTAAATCCAAACCATATATCTATTTATTCATTAATTCTAGAAGAAAAAACTAAAATGTATAACGATGTAATGGCAGGAAAATATGTACTTCCAGAAGATAATTTCGAAAGAAAAATGTATTGGCTTGTAAAAAATAAATTAGAAAGAAGCGGATATATTCATTATGAAATATCAAACTTTGCTCAAAAAGGCTATGAATCAAAACACAATTCAGACTGTTGGGAGCAAAAAGAATACTTAGGATTTGGACTTGCAGCACATTCATATCTTAACAAGAAAAGATATTCAAATACTACTAATTTTAATGAATATATTGAAGATTATAAGAAATATATAAACATAGAAGAAGAGCAAAATAAAGAATACGAACAAAAAGAATATATGATGTTAGGATTAAGAAAAATAGAAGGAGTAAACATACAAAAATTTAAAAATAAATTCATGGAAAATCCTTTATACATATACAAAAATGAAATAGAAAAATTAGTAAGCGAAAAACTTTTAGAAATAGATTTAAATAATATAAAATTAACTAAAAAAGGAATAGACTTAGCAAATTTAGTGTGGGAAGAATTTGTATAAAATTTAAAAGAAAACATAAAATATGCCATATAAATTCGAGAAAGTAAGGAACAAAATTGATTTTTAGGAACTTATATGGTATGTTTATAGAAAAGTTAAATAAAAAAATTGAAAAGAAAAATATGTTAATATATAATTTAATTGTTTATTAGATATAATTAAAAATAAAAACAAAAGAAAAGGAGATAAAAAATGAATAAAATAGTTGAAAGCTTTGAGGCTGTAAGAGAGATATATAGAGAGATACTTAAAGAAAAGTGGGGTTTTGTTCAACAGTCTGACGCACGGAGGTGCTTTAAATAATCACAAAAATAAAAAAGAAGGAAGAGAAATTTTCAAAAATGCCTCAAATTGTAGTGCAAAAACAAAAAATAAACATACCAATAAAAAAATAACGTCAAGCAATCTAATCTCAAACATCCAACGTCCAACCTCTAATTCTGCCATTACCTTAATTGCTCTAATAATAACCATAATTGTATTGCTAATTTTAGCCGGTGTAACTTTAAATATGATAATGGGAGAAAATGGAATAATAAAAAAAGCACAACTTGCAAAAAGCAAAACGGAAGAAGCACAACAGAAAGAAGAAAATGAATTAGAAAATTTAAACAAACAAACAAATGACCAAAACTCAAATAATCCAGAAAATTTAGAAATTGATGATGAATTACAAAAAATCTTAAAAGAAGCAGGAATGTCAATATCTACGGAGGATATTTTGAATACTTCAGCAATAATGGATAAAATAAAAGGCTTAATTCCAGAAGAAACTGAAGATACAGTTAAAAATAAAACAACAGAAAATGGAATAATTGAATATGAGGATATATATGGAGGAAAAATAAGAACAAATGATGAATATTCAAATCGTTATGCATGGAAGGCATTAAATGGAAATACTAACGATATGGCATATACATCTTTAAAATGTCAATCGAATTTTTATATAGAATATGAATTTCCAAATGAAGTATATGCAGTGAAAACAAAATTTTCAATAGGAAACGGTAGTAATTATACTGGGAAAAGAAGAATTGTTGTACAAGGATATAATGAGAAAAATAAAACATGGGAAAATATAACAGATGAATTAGTATATAGTGGTAATCATGCTGCAATGAGTGAAATGAGAGATATAAATTTAAAATGCGAAAAATCATACAAAAGATTTAGATTACAATTTTTAAGTATAGAAGATTCTACAGGATATGCTGCTGAAGATTCTTGTGTTATGATATTCCAACTATATGGAACAAAAAGTGAGCAGAACAATTTTGATGAACAAGATTTAATAAATAAAATGTTAAGGGAAAATAATATAAAAATAAGTTTAAAAGATATGATGACAAATAAAGACTTTACAAAAAGGTTGTTAAACAAATTATCTATAGAAACAATAAAAAATAATAATACTTTAAGAGAAAATGGATATGAATTAATACCAGAAGAATCAGAAAGTACAGTTAAAAATAAAACGACAGAAAATGGAATAATTGAATATGAGGATATATATGGAGGAAAAATAAGAACAAATGATGAGTATCCAGACAATTATGCATGGAAAGCATTTGATGGAAAAACACTAACTCAAACATATGCATTAGCAGTAGCAAAACCAGCTGAATTTTATGTGGAATATGAATTTCCAAATGAAGTGTATGCACTAAAAACTAAATTTGTAATAACAAATAATAGTAAGTATAATGGAAAAAGAAGAGTAGTGATTCAAGGCTATAATGAAGAAAATAAAATTTGGAAAAATATAACAGAAGAATTAGTGTATAGTGGAAATTATAGTAGTTTACCTGAAGAAAGAAACATTAATTTAATATACGATAGACCATATAAAAGATTTAGATTACAATTTTTAAGCATAGAAGACTCAACTGGATATGGAGCACAAAATTCTGGAATTATAACATTTCAATTATACGGAAAAAACAAAAAGTAAAAGAATATATATAAAATTTGACAATATTTAATATTTATGTTAAAATTTGTAAATGTAATCCGCTTAATCGTGGTAAGTAAATGCTATGAAACAATTAGCTACCTTTGGTTTGGGATTAGCGAGTATACGAAAAAGGGAGGTGCATTTAAGAATGTACGCAATTATTGAAAGCTGTGGAAAACAATATAAAGTAGCAGAAGGAGATGTTGTTTTCTTTGAAAAATTAGATACTGAAGAAGGTAAAAAAGTTAGCTTTGATAAAGTTATTTTAGTATCTGATGAAGGAAAAGTAGAAATAGGAAATCCTTATGTTAAAGGTGCAAAAGTAGAAGGAAAAGTTGTAGCTCACGGTAAAGGTAAAAAAATAATTGTTTTCAAATATAAAGCTAAAAAGAATTATAGAAGAAAACAAGGACACAGACAACCTTACACAAAAGTTGAAATTACAGCAGTTAAAACTTCTAGTGCAAAAAAAGCTACTGCTAAAGCAGAAAAAGTAGAAGCTTAATGTTTAATTAGATATTTAATTAAAGAGATATAAAAATTTAAATTGCGAAGGGAGTGAAAAACATGGCACATAAAAAAGGGCAAGGTAGTGTTAAAAACGGTAGAGACAGTGAGTCTAAACGTTTAGGTGTCAAAAGAGCAGATGGACAATTTGTTTTAGCAGGAAACATTCTTGTAAGACAAAGAGGAACACATATACATCCAGGAAAAAATGTTGGTATCGGTGGAGATGATACATTATTTGCATTAGAATCTGGAATAGTAAAATTTGAGAAAAAAGGTAAAGACAAAAAACAAGTTAGTGTTTACCCAGAAGCAGAAGCTGATAAAGCTGAAGCATAAAAAAGAATTGCAGAAATGCAATTCTTTTTTTATGCCTTGAAAACGTTACAATTCAGTAAGATCTGATTTTATAAATTTATTTTTAAGAGAATTGGGCTCACTACATTTTTTACTGAACTGTAACACTTATTTATAGCTTTTATATAAAAATTATTGCTAAAAAATACATTTAATATAAAAATAAAACTTAATTATTAAATAAAATTAAGCCAATACATAAAGCATTGACTTAATAAAGAAACTATTGTAAAATAAATGTATCTGTAGACAGTAGAAAAATGTCTAAAAAGGAGAAAAAACAAATGAAAAATAATATGAAAATTTATAATAAAATAAAATCAAACATTTTGGCATCTAACCTTGAACCTCCAACATCCAATACTGCTATTACACTAATAGCCCTAATAATAACAATAATCGTACTTTTAATCCTTTCCGGTGTAACTCTAAGTATGGT
>CAJKKA010000045.1 GCA_905200315.1 uncultured Clostridium sp. | reverse complement strand
TGCATCGGTGAGAAGATTGACGCCAGCATCCTGATTACCATGAGCGTCATCGACCTGGCAGTAATTCCAGAACTAGTAGAAAAATGTAACAAATACGGAGGAGAAATACCAGGAGCAAAAGGTGTACCAGACGTAATGCTACACCAAGCAAGTAAATCTGGAGTATCAAAAATAAATGTAGACACAGACTTACGTTTAGCAATGACATCAGAAATAAGAAAAGTTCTTGTAGAAGAACCATCAGTATTTGATCCAAGAAAATACTTAACACCAGCAAGAGAATCTGTAAAGAAAACAGTACAACACAAAATAAGAGACGTATTTGGATCATCAAACAAAGCATAAATTAAGATAATAATTAATGTCAAATGTTGTAGGGGTCGGCGTCCCCGACGACCCGTAACAATAAAATCAAAAAATCAAGAATAACAAACAAAACAAGAGAAAAAGCAAAAAAACAAAAACAAACAACAAAAATTAAGAAAATAAGGACATTGAACAAACAAAAAGCATATGATAATATACAAATAGTTAATTAAATAAGCAAATAATTTTCCCTGCATAGTGCGTGTAGACTGAATTTTTAGAACCAACAAGTTTAAAACGGGAATCTGCCTTTAATTGTGGCGTGTAAGCTTGCATTTATGTAAGAAACCCATTAGCAATTAACAAGATACCCACCTACGAGAGTAGGTCCTTAAAAATTCTTTAACATCTTACGGCTAAGGCGGGGTTTTTTATTGAGGACAGTCCACTAGCCGACAATTTGTCGAACGGAGTGACAGACCTATTTTTATATTATAGGAAATCCCTATTTTAGATGTAGGGGTTGGCGTCCCCGACGACCCGCGTGGCGAAGCCACTTTTTTATATTATAGGAAATTCATGTTTTTGATGTAGGGGTCGGCGTCCCCGACGACCCGGGTGGCGAAGCCACTTTTTTATTAAAATTTATGCTTATTTTTTATAAAAAGCCTTGAAATAATTTTATACATAATATAAAATAAACAAAAATATTTTAAATAGGAGAGTTCTAATGAAAAAAATAATTAGTATTTTATTTATAACATGTATGTGTTTAGTATGTATGCCAAATTTAAATTTTGCGGTTTTACAATCTAATAGAAATACAACAGCGAGATATCCTTTGAATACATGGCCATCTAAAATTAGAGAAATGGAAAAATTGGGTGGAGCTATGGGACTTACAGAAACTTTAAATGATAACTTAACCTCCACAACATCTAACAATATAGATGTTCATATGGAAAAAAATACCGAATATGGGGCGATGGCAATACTTTCTGCTTCTAGTTATGGAAATCCAAATATAATTGCAAATGGAGATACAACAACTGGTAATAAAACAGGAATTGTAATAAATCTTAATACTGAATGGGCTTCTGCGAGAAATGAAAATGGTATAGGAATAATAAATACTATTGCAAATAGATATGTTGATATATATAAGTATAATAATAAAGATTATGTTTCTAAATATGGGGATGCGACAATAGAAACTAAATCTTGGCATAATTCAAAAGACTCTAAATTTTTTGAGATAAATTATGCTGATAACACCGGAATGAAAAGGGCTTTATCAAATTCAATTTTTGGATATAGTGGGTATCATAGTGCTTACACTGGCGGTGATGGAGATGGACGAAATTATTCATATCGTTCTCGTGCAGTTGTAGTTTGCGGAAAAGATTTATAAAATTCACATTAGGAGATTGTGATGAAAAAAATAAAGTTAAACAAGAAATTCATAAAGAAAAATAAGTTTAAGATTATATTATTCAGTATAATCTTAATTTTAATATTAATTGCAGTATTTTTTGCTTCTAAAAAAGCTGTTACCAAAATTGCAGAAAACAAAAAAGCAGAAGAATTTAATAAATTTTATTTCGAGAAAAAAGACTTTAAATTAAGTGAAGAAGACTTCTCATATATTTTCGAAGGAGTAGTTGTTATTCAAGAAATAAATGGAATTGAAAGTATAACATACACAAAAAATGGACAAGATGTTACGGTTAGTGGAAATGGAAAAAATAAAATTGCAATAGACTATGAAGCAAAAGAAAATACAGATTATACCTTTAAAATTAAACCAATAAAAGAAGATGAAAAACAAGAAGTTTTACATGTAGAAAGAAAAGTTGCTGGTGAAAATACATATAAATTAGTGAATGGAATATATGTAAATACACCATTTTTAGAGAACTTTAATAGTAAATATACAAGATACTTAAATGTAGATGAAAATGGAAATTTAACACCGGCAAATTGGATAACAGATTCAGAACCAAGTAACTGGTATTCATATAAAGATAGAAATTGGGCAAATATTTATGTTGAACATGAAGGAGTAGAAGTATACTATGTTTGGATACCAAGATATGTGTATAAATTAGACCAAGATACACAAAGAAGTGATATTAAATTTGTAGATGTATATAATAATTATACAAATGCAGAAACAGGTGAAACACTTACAAGCAGTGATCTAATAGCACAAGGATACCAATTACCAGAAGCGTTTAATTTCGGAGATTCAAATGTAGCAACGGCGATTTCTGGATATTGGATGAGCAAATATCAATTAAGTGAATTAGAAAAATTCAATATTGATTTTAATATGTCAGCAACAAAAGGAGCAATACAAGTAAGTAATTTTACAAATAATGTATCAAACAAAGCAAAGAAATATACATATGCTATAAATGGACAAATAAAACATGAAAGTGAAAAAGCAGAAGATTATTTATTTGAAGGCTTAGAAGAAGGAAAAACATATGTTGTAAATATAACAGCTTTAGATGAAAATAATCAAATTGTTGGAAGTATGACAAAAGAAATGGAACCAACAGAAGTAAATCCACCAGACTTAACAGGATTTGATCCAGACACCACTTTCTATGTATATTGGGATGAAAAAGGAATAGAACATAGCGAAATTCCTATAAGTAAAAGTGCACCAAGTGAATGGTATAATTACACATATTCAAATTGGGCAAATATAGTAACAAGAAACGATGGACTAGAATCATATTATGTATGGATTCCAAGATATCAATACGCACTAAATCAAACAAGCCAAAGATCAAACGTTAAATTTATATTAGGAACCTCAAACGAAACATCAACAGGGTATGCAATTCCAGAAGCATTTTGGTTCGATAAAAATGACAATGGAAAAGAAGACGAAGGTGAACAACTAACAGGATATTGGATGAGTAAATACCAATTATCGAAAGAAGAAACAGAAGCTAGAGTATCAGCAGAACTATCGGCAGATGCAAATTGCATTAGAGTAAGAGACATACAAGGAACAGAAACAAAAACTAAAGATACAGATGGAAAAACAGAAATAGATAGAAATGTAAAAATAGAATACTACTTAAATGGAGACTTACAATACACAGGAACATCTCTTACAGAACATTATATATACAAAAATCTTGAAACAAATAAATTGTATATAATAAATATAATGTTAAGAGATTCAAGCACAAATGAATATATAGGTTCTATAACAAAAAAAGTAAGAACAAAAACAGTAAACGAACCAGACTTATCTTCATTTAAAAGTAATGAAGAACTAAAAAATAGAACATATTATTGCATATACGAAAATAACGAAATAAGCAAATATATACCAATTTCAGAAAAAGCACCAAATAACTGGTACAACTATAGTGAAGCAAACTGGGCAAACATAGTGGTAACAGATGGAACAATAAACGGAAACAAAATAGAAAATGCAACAACAACATCATACTTCACATGGATACCAAGATACGAATACAAAATACTATCATCACAAAACGACTGGAGCAACAGAAGCACAGAAAACGCAAGAACAGACGTAATATTCATAAACGGAACAAGTACACAAACAGACGAAGGATATGCAATACCAGAAGCATTCTGGTTCGACAAAAACGATAATGGAACACAAGAAGATGATGAACAACTAACAGGATATTGGATGAGTAAATACCAATTATCAGATAACTAATGAGGTCAGACCCCCAGCCGACAAGTTGTCGGATAGAGGGACAGGTCTAGACAGATTTTCACATAAAATTTACATTTATTTTGTTGCAAAAAGGCATTGTTTTTATTATAATAATACAATGTCTTTTATTTTTTTATAGTAAATTTCTAATTTGGATGTAGGGGCGGACGCCTCTGTCCGCCCGCAAATAAGACAATATTAATAAAAAAAATTAAGGAGAGTGAAATATGCTAAAAGTACTAAAAAATTTAAAACAATCGTGGTTTAAGGTTCTTGCAATTGTAGCTTTACTATGCCTGCAAGCAGCTTGCGATTTGGAACTACCAAATTATACTTCGAAAATAGTAAATGTTGGTATACAAGCAGGTGGAATCGAAGAAAAGGTTCCAAGTGTATTATCAAAAGAAGATTATGATAATTTATTGTTATTTAGTAAGGACGAGAATGTAATAATAGATAGCTATACATTAGAAAAGTCTTCAAATAATACATACAATGTAGAAAAATACATTAATGAAGAACAAGAAGTTTATGTTTTAAAGAATTTAAGCGAAGATGAAGAAAAGAAACTTAAAGAAGCTATTACAAATCCTGTAATAGAAATTTCTACATTGAAAGATGAAGAAACGGCAAACAAAATAAAAGAGCAAATGCTTGCAAATGTTCCAGAACAACAAAAAGCTATGATAGAAAATCAAGATGTAATAACCTTGTTAAAACAAATGCCTAAAGAGAATCTAGATAAAATGTTGGAAGAATACACTTCACAAATTACTAAAATGCCAGATTCTATAAAAGAACAAGCAGTTACAAGTGGAATAAAGAAATTATATAAATCCGCAGGTGTTGATACAGACAAATTACAAAATAAGTATATTTTAATTGCAGGACTAAAAATGTTAGGCGTTGCTTCTATTACAATGATTTCAGCAGTTAGCATAATGCTTTTATCTGCACAAGTTTCTGCAAAACTTGGAAAAACATTAAGAGAAAAAGTTTTCTCAAAAGTATTAACATTTTCAAGAGCAGAATTAAATGAATTTTCAACAGCTTCTTTAATAACAAGAAGTACAAACGATATTCAACAAATTCAACAACTAATGGGCATGTTATTTAGAGTATTGGTATATGCACCAATTATTGCCATAGGAGGATTAATAAAAGTATTTCATACAGATGGATCCATGGTGTGGGTTATTGGAGTAACTGTTCTTGCAATATTATTTGTAGTAGCAATATTATTTGGATTAGCAATGCCAAAATTTAAAAAGTTACAAAGTTTAATAGATAAACTAAACCAAGTATCAAGAGAAATTTTAACAGGACTTCCAGTTATAAGAGCATTTAATAAAGAGAGAACTGAGGAAAAACGTTTTGATGATGCAAATTCAATTCTTATGAAAGTAAACATATTTGTAAATAGAACAATGTCAATGATGATGCCACTAATGATGGTAATTATGAACGCAGCTTCTGTACTTGTTATATGGGTAGGCTCAAAAGGTGTAGACAATGGAACAATGCAAGTTGGAGATATGATGGCATTTATACAATATATGATGCAAATTGTAATGAGCTTTTTAATGATATCTGCAATGTCTATAATGATACCAAGAGCTTCTGTTTCAGCTAACAGAATTAATGAAGTGTTGGAAAAGAAACCAAGTATAGCAGATAAAAAAGAAACAAAAAAACTAAATCCAAGTAAAAAAGGATTAGTAGAATTTAAAGATGTATCTTTCAGATATCCAGATGCAGACACAGAAATTTTAGAAGATATATCATTTACAGCAGAGCCAGGAAAAACAACTGCAATAATAGGAAGTACAGGTAGCGGTAAATCTACAATAGTAAACTTAATTCCTAGATTTTATGACGTTACAGAAGGTGAACTTTTAATAGATGGAGTAAATGTAAAAAATTTATCACAAAAAGATTTAAGAGATATAATAGGCTTTGTACCTCAAAAAGGAATGTTATTCTCAGGAACAATAGAATCTAATATAAAATATTCAGATGACAATATGAGCGACGAGCAAATGGTAACTGCTGCAGAAATAGCGCAAGCTACTGAATTTATTGAAGGTAAAGATAAAAAATACAATTCAGAAATTGCACAAGGAGGAAGCAATGTATCAGGAGGTCAAAAACAAAGACTTTCTATTGCTAGAGCAATAGCTAAAAATCCAGAAATATTTGTATTTGATGATAGCTTTTCTGCATTAGACTTTAAAACAGATAAAACTTTAAGAGAAGCTTTAAGCAAAAAAACAAAAGAGAAAACTGTAATAATAGTTGCACAAAGAATAAGTACAATTTTAAATGCAGACCAAATTATAGTATTAGAAGAAGGAAAGGTTGTAGGAAAAGGAACACACGAAGAACTTATGAAAACTAGTGAAGTATATAAACAAATTGCACTTTCTCAACTTTCAGAAAAAGAGCTAGGAGGTGAAGCGTAAATGCCAGGACCAATGGGAGGTGGACCAGGAGGACACCATACTACAGCTAAAGCAAAAGATTTTAAAGGAACAACAAAAAAACTAATAAAAGGATATTTAGGAAAATATAAAATAAAATTATTAATAGTAGCAATATTTGCTATTGCAAGTACAGTATTTACAATAGTTGGACCAAAAGTTCTTGGTAATGCTACAACCGAAATATATAATGGAATTATAAGTAAAATTTCTGGAGGAAGCGGAATAGATTTCGAAAAACTTGCTAAGATTTTATTAACAGTATTAAGCTTATACATAATAAGTGGTGTATGTTCATTTATTCAAGGATATACAATGTCTGGAGTATCTCAAAAAGTTGCTTATAAATTAAGACAAGATTTATCTATAAAAATAAACAAATTACCTATGAAATATTTTGACAAAAAAACAAACGGAGAGGTTTTATCTATAATTACAAACGATATAGATATGCTAGGAATGAATTTAAGCCAAAGCATTACACAAATAATAACTTCAGTTTGTACAATAGTAGGAATTTTAGCAATGATGTTTTCTATTAATGTAACTATGACATTAATATCATTATTAATACTTCCAATAGCCTCAATAATAGTTTCAGTAATTGCTAAAAAATCACAAAAATACTTTAAAAAACAACAAGAATACTTAGGACACGTTAATGGCCAAGTTGAAGAAATTTATGGTGGACTAACAGTTGTAAAAGCTTTTAATGGAGAACAAAAATCAATAAATAATTTTAAAGTAGCAAATGAAGAACTTGCAAAATCTGGATGGAAATCTCAATTTTTATCTGGTTTAATGTATCCATTAATGAACTTTTTAGGAAATTTGGGTTATGTTGCTGTTGCAATAACAGGAGGATATTTTGCAATACAAGGTAAAATATCTGTTGGAGATATACAAAGTTTTATAAGTTACAATAAACAATTCACACAGCCAATAGCACAAATAGCACAAATTTCAGGACAAATACAAACGATGATAGCTGCAGCAGAAAGAGTATTTGAATTCTTAGAAGAAGATGAAGAAGTACAAACAGCTACAAAGGAGATAGATACTGATAAACTAGCTGGAAATGTAGAATTTGATAATGTTAAGTTTGGTTATAACGATGATAAAATAATAATAAATGACTTTAGTGCAAAAATAAAGGAAGGTCAAAAAATAGCAATAGTTGGACCAACAGGAGCTGGAAAAACAACAATAGTAAAATTGCTTATGAGATTTTATGACGTAAACAGTGGAGCAATTCTAGTAGATGGACACAATATAAAAGACTTCGAAAGAGGAAACTTGAGAAAAATGTTTGGAATGGTATTGCAAGATACATGGTTATTTGCAGGAAGTGTTAAAGACAACATAAAATATGGAAAAGAAGATGCAACTGAACACGAAGTAATAGAAGCTGCAAAAGCAGCACATGTTCATCACTTTATAAAAACCTTACCAAATGGCTATAATTCTATATTAAACGAAGAATCTAGCAATGTATCTGCAGGACAAAAGCAATTATTAACAATAGCCAGAGTAATATTAGCAGACCCTAAAATACTAATTTTAGATGAAGCAACAAGTTCAATAGATACACGTACAGAAGTACAAATACAACAAGCAATGGATAACTTAATGAAAGGAAGAACAAGCTTTATAATAGCACATAGACTATCAACAATAAAAAATGCAGACTTAATACTAGTAATGAATCATGGAGATATAGTAGAACAAGGAACACACGAAGAATTACTAGAAAAACAAGGATTTTACGCTGATTTATATAATAGCCAATTTGAAGATTGTAACGATGAAATAGAATAAAAAGCAATAATAAAAAAGGACACAATATACTGTGTCCTTTAATGTAGTATATTTATCATATCTTTAGGTAAATCTATTTCAAAACACATTTTTTCACGTGTTTTTGGATGAATAAAGCTAATTTTATAACTATGTAAGGCTTGTCTATATATTAAAGAAGATTTATTTCCGTATAAATCATCTCCAAGTATAGGGTGACCTATATAACTGGAATGAACTCGTATTTGATGTGTTCTTCCTGTTTCTAATTTAAAATTTACTAAACTTAAATTATTAAATTCTTTTATAACTTTATAGTGTGTGATAGAAGTATCTCCATTTTCATCTACACATCTTTCAATAATACTATCTTTTTTTCTTGCAATAGGTGCATTTATTGTGCCATATTTATTATCTAGAGTACCTTCTAAAATTGCTAAATATTCTTTAGAAAACGTATTATTTTGCATTTGTTTAATTAAAAATTCTTGAACATATTCATTTTTTGCAAATATAACAAGTCCAGAAGTGTTTCTATCTAATCTATTTACAGGTCGAATTTTCTTTTTTAAGCCTATGGAATCGAAATAAAATTTAACTCCATTTGATAAGCTATTATCGTAATGTAGCATAGAAGGATGAATTGCAATGTTTGGTTGTTTATTTATAATTAATAAACAATCATCTTCATACACAATATTTAAAGGTATATTAGTTGCAACAATATTAGAATTATCTTCGTCGTAATCTAAAGAAAAAGATATAATATCACCTAACGAAATAGTTGAATTAATACTACATTTTTTATTATTTAGAAAAACGCAATTATTATTTTTTAATTTTAACAAAAGTCTTGAAGAAACTAAAAAATAATTTTTTAAAACATCTCTTACTGTATTATATAAATTTGGCGTAGTAACAGTATAATTAAATTCCATAAATATCCTCCGTATTTTGTAATAATATCAAAAAAACATAAAAATAACAACAAAGGATGATAAAAATTATGAACAAATATTGCAAATTATGTAAAACTCTGATATAATATAAGCGTATTTGTTAGTAGAAAATCCCCAATATTTATCATCAGGGATACCAATTATTGTAAGGAGGGATTATTATGATTTTAAATTTTAAAATTGTATTAGTACTTTTTATTATTTGCAATGTATTCTCTATAATGAGAGTTATATACGGCAAATTCACAGAAAAAAATATACCGAAAGTATTTCGGCATGTTTATGTGATATTACATATTCTGTTGCTAGCTAGTTGCGCAATATCGCCATTTGCGGGATATAGCATTCAAAATCAAGGATTGTTTACTATAATAATTCTTGTGGCAGATATAGTAATGTTTTCTTTTTGCATATCATATGGTTTAATACTTAATGAAATTCAAAACTGGAACGAAAAACAAAAAAAGCTTTCTAGGTACAAAAAAATAACCGGAAAGGCTTTAGCAGATTATTTAGGAATAGAATATATTTCTAAAATTCAAAGCAAAAAAGAGGTAGATAGAGATATTGTTAATTCTGAAATAAAGGATAATATTATAGAATTTTTTCCTTTAAATGGAATACACTATAGTAAAAAATTTGTATGGAAGGATGAAAAAATATATATTTCGAATGCCAGTAATTTTAAAGGAATTGTAAATTTGGTAGATATATTGGATAAAATGGTATCCATATATAAGATGTCTGTAGAAAAAAATATTTTTATTAATCCATATAGCTTTGGATTAAAATTATCACAAGTGGGCAATGAAAGATATTCTGCAAAATTAATTATGCAGGATGAAACGGTTCTTAACTGGAAAATAGAACCATACGAGAGAAAAAAATACAAAAAAAAGCTTTTAAGTGATTTTTTACTTTGTTTTATTGGTTATAATTTTGGAAGTCAAATGCAAGATTCAGGGTTAAAAAATTCAACCTTAGAATTAGTTAAAATAGCAAAGGAAAAAGAACTTTTAGCAGAAAAAAGAGAAAGAAAGGATTGCATATATAATACGTATGTTAAAACTTTCAAATTTTAATAAAAGGGGGCACATAAAGATATGTGCTCCTTTTTATGGAGTAAGGAATTATATTAATCTAATATTGTTTACATAAATATATTGAAAATCATTTTAAAATATATTATAATATACAAGAATCGGAGGGAAAAAATGGTTAATTATAAAAACGAAATATCAAAAATAATAAGTGAAGCTATTAATGGAGTAGAAATACTACCAGAATATATAGAAATACCAAAAGATACAAATAACGGAGATTTTGCATTTCCTTGTTTTAGACTTGCAAAAGAGTTAAAAAAATCACCAGTAGCAATTGCAGAAGAAATAAAACAAAATATAAAGTTAGATAATAATTTAATAGAAAAAATGGATGTAGTAGGTGGATACTTAAACTTTTATACAAATAAAGAAAACTTTGCAAAAGAAGTTTTAGAAGAGGTAAATATAAAACAAGAAAATTATGGCTCATCTAAAATAGGAGAAAACAAAAATATAGTTATAGATTATTCATCTCCAAATATAGCAAAACCATTTCATATTGGACATTTACGTTCAACAGTTATAGGAGGAGCATTATATAATATTTATAAATTTTTAGGATATAACACAATAGGAATAAACCACTTAGGAGACTGGGGAACACAATTTGGTAAATTAATAGAAGGCTATAAAAGATGGGGAAGCGAGTACAATATAGAAGAAAATCCTATAGATGAACTTACAAAAATATATGTAAGAATAAATGCACTATGTAAGGAAGATAAAAGTGTTTTAGAAGAATGCAGAAACAATTTTAAAAAGCTTGAAGATGGAGATAAATATTGCACAGAAATTTGGAACAAATTTAGAAAATTAAGTTTAGAAGAATTCCAAAGAGTATACGATTTATTAGGAAGCAAATTCGATTCATGGAATGGAGAAGCCTTCTATTCAGATAAAATGAACGAAGTTGTAGATATACTAGAAAAAACTGGAAAACTTGAAGAATCTGAAGGTGCAAGAATAATAAATTTAGAGTATGCAAAAATAGATACACCATGTATTATTGGAAAAACAAATGGTTCAACAACATATGCAACCAGAGATTTAGCAGCTATATTGTATAGAGCAAGAACTTATAATTTTGATAAAGCTTTATATGTAACATCTTATGAACAAGTTTTACATTTTAAACAAGTATTTGAAGTCGCAAAATTATTAGGATTAAATGAAAAATACACAAAAGGCTTAGAACATGTACCATTTGGAATGGTTCAACTAAAAACAGGAAAAATGTCTACAAGAGAAGGGAATATAATAAAGCTAGAAGACCTTTTAAATGAATCTATTACAAGAGCACAAAAAATAATAGAGGAAAAAAATTCAGAATTAGAGGATAAAGAGGATGTAGTTAAAAAAGTTGGAATAGGAGCAATAATATTCAACGATTTAGCCAATAGCAGAATTAAAGACGAAATATTCGATTGGGATGCAATATTAAACTTCCAAGGAGAAACAGGACCATATATACAATATATGTATGTACGTACAAAGAGTGTATTAGAAAAAGCAGGATATATTCCAGAATATAATGAATCACTTGTAAAAAATCTTTTAGATAAAGACTCAATGAATGTAATAAATTTAATATATCAATTTGAAGATACACTAATACAAGTAACAGAAAAAAATGAACCTTCAATATTATCTAGATACTTAATAAATTTAGCAAAAGAATACAGTAGTTTTTATAACAATAACAAAATAATTACCAAAGATAAAAATGTTCAAGATGCACGATTATATTTAACATATGCAGTAGGAAACATTTTAAAAACAGGAGCTAATCTTTTAGGAATACAAATGCCAAATAAAATGTAGTAAAAAAAAGGTGGTATTTATGAAAAAAAAGATTTTAATTATTTTAATTGTAGTATTAATTGTACTAATTTCAACTGTATTTGCAGGATATTTATATGTTAATAATAAAGTAAATAAAATAAACTATGTGGATATAGATGAAAGCTCAATAGAAATTAACGACAATGTAGAACAAGAACTTGAAAAAACAGGATACAGAACAATAGCATTACTAGGAATAGATTCACGAGCAGACGACTATGGAAAAGGAAACAGAAGCGATTGCATAATTTTAGCAGTACTAAACCAAAAAACTAAAGAAGTGAATTTAGTTTCTGTATATAGAGATACTTACTTGAAAATAACAGGAAGAAACTTGGACAAGGTAACACATGCATACTCATACGGTGGAGCTGAACTTGCCTTAAGCACACTTAATACAAATTTAGATTTAGATATAACAGAATTTGTAACAGTAAATTTCGAAGCAGTAGTTG
>CAJKKA010000044.1 GCA_905200315.1 uncultured Clostridium sp. | reverse complement strand
CTTTAATATATTTTTTGTGTTCAACATTATATTTTAGTCCCTTTTCTTTTAATTTTGCAAACATAGAATTTTCTGCTTCTATAGCATTTTGAATTTTTTCTATATCTCCAACTGCTCTAATTATAAAAGGCGATTTTATATTAATGCTATTTACTAATATATATTTTTTGCTAATTTCTACTATATCTGTCATATTAGTTATTCGTTGATTATTTATTGAAATTGCTGTTACATTTGCAGATTTTAAGTCGTTTACCATTTCTATAAAGTTAGTAGAAGTTAAAACTTTTTCTTCTCCTGTATCTATGGTTATTTCTACGCCACGCCCTTCTACATCTGTTTTTCCTATATATTTATTACTTTCAATAATTTTTGAAATTTTACTTTTTTTATTTTTATAATTGTCATACATTTTCAAATTAGATGCTTCAATTTTTACATTTTCTTGCTTTTCTACATCAACTATAATTTTATCATCTTTCAGTATATTAATATATCCTTTATTTCTTGTAAGAGTTCCATATATTGTTTCAATATCTCCAATAACCCTAATATTAAATGGATTTCCTATTTTTACGCCATCTAATAGAATAACTCCACCATCACAATATAAATACGACTGATTAGTAATTCGAACATTATTTACTGAAATTGCTTCACAACCTGTATTTCTAATTTCATTTATTAAAATAATAACATCTTCTTGATGAATTAAATCACTGCCATCGTTAATATTTATAATAACACCGCTTCCTTCAACCTCATTAATTCCAAGCAATGTTTCATTATTTTCCAATTCATTATTAATGTTAATATTATTACAAACCGATTTAAACAGCAAACTACAACCTTCAAAAAAATTATTAAATCTACCCTTTAATCCCATAGAAATAAAAAATACAATAAGTGTAATAAAACATAATACAACAATATTTCTAACTTCATTCTTCTTCATATAATTCTTCCTTTGTTCTTTTTGGGACTGTCCCAAAGTTACATTTTTTGTAACTTCTGGGACAGGTCTTTATTTTTTCTTTTGTATTTTAACACATTACGCTATTTGTTACAACTTATTTTTTTATTTATATCACCCAAAGGGTGTCCCAAATAGAACAAAAAATGTAACTTTGGGTCTGTCCCTTTTTGTTTGTTTATGTTATAATATTACCCTAGGAGGTTATGATGAAAGATTTTTATTTGAATAAATTAGAATATAATAAGGTTTTAGAGATTCTTGCTTCTTTTTCTAATACGTATATTGGTAAGAATCTTTGCTTGAATCTTGTTCCTTGTAATGATAAATTTAAGGTTCAAAAAGCTCTTGATGAAACTTCTGAGGCTTGTTCTTTAATTGTAAGAAAGGGTAATTTGCCTATTTCTTTTATTGATAATGTTGAAGTTTATCTAAAAGCTATTAGAGGTAATGCTATTCTTTCTACTAAAGGTCTTTTGGAGCTTGCTAGAATTTTGAGAATGTGCAGAAATTTGAATGATTATTTTTATTCTAAAGATGGTTTAATTTCAGAAGATTATGCTATTTTAGATAATTATTTTAATTCTTTATATACTAATAAAAATATTGAAGATGTTATTTTTTCTAATATTTTAGATGAAAATACTATTAACGATAATGCTTCTAAAAAACTGTATACGATTAGAAAGAGTTTTAGAAAATTAGAGCAAGATATAAAATCTAAATTAAATAATTTTATACATTCTTCTACTTATTCTAAATATATTCAGGAATCTGTTGTAACAATTAGAAATGATAGATATGTTATTCCTGTAAAACAAGAATATAGAGGCCAAGTAAAAGGGTTTATTCATGATTTTTCTTCTAGTGGTTCTACTGTTTTTATTGAACCTATGGCTGTTTTTGAACTTAATAATGAAATTAATAATCTTCGTGTTGAAGAAAATATTGAAATTGAACGAATTTTAAAAGATTACACTGAACTATTTGCTCCTATTGTAAATGAAATTGAAAATAATATTAGAATTATTGGTAGATTAGATTTTATTTTTGCAAAGGCAAAATATTCTCTTTCTATAGATGGTAACCAACCAATTATAAATGATGAAAAACAATTAAATTTACGTGGTGCTCGTCATCCTCTAATTGATAAAAATAAAGTTGTTCCAATAGATATAAACTTAGGCTTCGATTACTCTTGCCTTGTTATTACAGGACCAAATACTGGTGGTAAAACTGTAAGTATTAAAACTGTTGGATTACTATGTTTAATGGCTATGAGTGGTCTTCATATTCCAGCAAAAGAAAACTCTAGTATTTATGTTTTTGATAATATTTTTGCTGATATTGGTGATGAACAAAGTATACAAGAAAATTTAAGTACTTTCTCTGCTCATATGACAAATATTGTTGAAATTCTACGTAACTCTACAAGTGAGAGTTTAATTTTACTTGACGAACTTGGTTCTGGAACAGACCCTTTAGAAGGTGCAAGCTTGGCTGTTAGTATTTTGGAAAAATTTTATAACAATGGTTCTCTAATAATGGCTACTACTCACTACCCTGAAATAAAACAATATGCTTTAGTTAATAAAGGCTTCAAAAATGCAAGTTGTGAATTCGACATAGAAAATTTAAAACCTACATATAAATTATTACTTGGAATTCCAGGCAAAAGTAATGCGTTTGCTATATGTAAAAAAATAGGTTTTGAAGATAGCATTTTAAATAGAGCAACAGAATTTTTATCTGATGATTCTATTCATATAGAAGATTTACTTAAAAATATTCATGATGAGAAATTAATCATTGAGAAAGAAAAAGAAGAAATTGAAAAAAACTTAAATCAAGTTACATTACTTAGAAAAAATTTAGAAAGAGATAACACAGAACTTGACAATAAATCTAAAAAGCTTATTGAAGATGCTAAAGAAGAAGCAAGAAATATTTTATTAGCTGCTAAAGATAATGCAACCAGAATTATAAGAGAGATGAAAAGTAACTCAAATAATGTAAAACAACTTGAAAACTTACGAAATTCTTTAAATAATTCTATAAAAGAAATAGCATTTGTTACAGAAAGTGCAGATAGTTCAAACACAAAACCTGAAGATATAAAAGTTGGAATGAATGTGTATGTTATAAGCCTAAATCAAAACGGAACTGTACTTTCTACTCCAAATAAAGACAATATTATTCAAGTTCAAGTGGGACCAATGAAAATAAATGCAGATATTTCTGATATAACAATTTTAGTAAAACAAGAAACTAAAAAAGAAATAGCCACTAAAAAAGCAAAAAATGACTTTAAATCAAAAAATGTTTCTACAGAAATTAATGTAATTGGCTTAACTGTTGATGAAGCAGTACCTTTGGTAGATAAATACTTAGATGATGTTTATTTATCAAGTATAAAAAGCGTGCGAATAGTTCACGGAAAAGGAACCGGAAAATTACGTGAAGGAATTCATAAATTTTTAAGAAAAGAACCACATGTAAAATCTTTTAGACTTGGAACCTTTGGCGAAGGTGAAATGGGTGTAACTATTGTAGAATTAAAGAAGTAGAATTTTTTCTGCTTCTTTTCATTTAAATACATTTCCTTATAATTTTCTATATTTTCCTTCTCTACACTTCCTATTTTAAATAAAATTTGTTCATTTTTAATTTTATATATACAGTCTGTTTTTACAATACTATCTTTCATTAAACCATTTTGTTTATTCTTTTTTAACATTACATTATTTTTATACTTTACTTTTTGTATTTGAGAAGATATTAACATTCCAAAATTCTCCATTGGTATTGCTATATTATCTTTATCAATTATAACAAATAAATGATTTGTTCCTATTGAGCCATCTTCATATTGATAATCTTTTACATATACGATATCTCCAACACTGTATATTGTATAAATTTCTTTTTGTTCACTTAAAATATTTTCTATTTTTCCTTTGTGCCATTCATTCTCGGGTGGAAATTCTCTAAATGCCTCTGATGCATCTTTTACATTTCCAGTTTTATATAAATACTCGACGAAATTCATTTTATTCTCTTTCATATAAATTCTCCTTCTTATTTATTATATACTAATTAGTTAATATATTCAATTTAATTATTAAAGTTTTTAGGTCGATAAAAATACAAAACACTATAAATACAATATTCTTTATATTATAAATTTTACTAAAAATTTATATCATTGATATTAGTTAATATTTTAGCACCTTGTTTTATTAACTCATTTGTTCCTGCTGAATTTATGCTTGTTATATTCCCTGGTACTGCATATATTTCTCTTCCTTGTTCTAATGCACAATTTACTGTAATCATTGTTCCGCTTCTTTTCTTCGCTTCTACAACTATAATTGAATTTGATAGTCCACTTATTATTCTATTTCTTTGTGGAAAGTTTTGTTTCAGTGGTTTTGTTCCTATTATATATTCGGAAATAACTACTCCTCCTGTTTCTACTATTTTATCTGCAAGTTCTTTATTTTCAAACGGATATACTGTGTCTAGGCCATTTCCTAATACTGCTATTGTTTTCCCTTTTCCTGCTAGGCATCCTACATGTGAATATGTATCTATCCCCTTTGCTAATCCACTTACAACTACAAAATTATTCTTAGCTAAATCATATGCCAATTTTTGTGCAGTATTTTTCCCGTATATACTACAATTTCTACATCCTACCATCCCAATGGCATATGTAGAAAAAATTTCTTTATTACCTTTTATATATAATGCAATAGGTGGATCATATATGTTTTTTAGCATTTTGGGATAGTTATTATCATTAATTGTTATCATTTCTATTTTATGTTTTTTCAGATATTGAATATAGTTTTCTAAATTAGCTTTATATTTATTTTCTAATATTTCATTCATATCTTGCAATTCAATACCATCTTCTAACAATTCTTCTTTTGTTAATTTGTAAACATTCTTCGGTTCTTTATATTTTTTTATTAAATTATATTTAATAATTGGTTTAACATTTAACCTTGACATCCAAATCCAAAATTTCATTTTTTCTCCTCCTAAAAAAAATATAGGCAGAATAAAAAATTCTCCCTATATTTTATATTTATTTTGTTTTGCAGCTTCTACAACATTTTCCATTAACATAGCTACTGTCATTGGGCCAACTCCCCCCGGAACCGGTGTTATATATGAAGCTTTTTTAGAAACATTATCGAAGTCTACATCCCCCACAATTTTTCCTTCTTCGTTTCTATTTATTCCTATATCTATAACAACTACGCCTTCTCTTACCATATTTTCTGTTATAAACTTTGGTTTTCCTATTGCTACTATTAAAATATCAGCTTTTTTTGTAAATTCTTCTAAATTTTTGGTTTTAGAATGACACACAGTAACTGTCGCATTTTTTTGCAACATACATTGTATTAAAGGTTTTCCAACAATATTGCTTCTACCTACAATTACAACGTTTTTCCCTTCTGTTTCAATATTATATTCATCCATTATTTTAACTACTCCATGTGGTGTACATGGTACAAAACATTTTTCTCCAATGCTTAATTTTCCTGCATTTATTGGATGAAATCCATCTACATCTTTTTCTGGTAAAATTGCTCTAAATGCTTTATTTATATCTAAATGCTTTGGTATAGGACTTTGCAATAGTATTCCATCTATGTTTTGATTTTTATTTAAGTTATCTATTACATTTAATAATTCTTCCATTGTAGTATCTGTATTTAATAAAAATTCTTCATATTCAATTCCTATTTCTTCACAAGCTTTGTTTTTATTTCGTACATATACTTTCGAAGCTATATCGTCCCCTACCATAATTACAGCAAGTTTTGGTTTTACTCCCTCTTTTTTTAGATTGTCAACTTCTAATTTTAGGTTTTTGCGAACTTTTGCAGATACTTTTTTACCATCAAGAATTTCCATAGTTTTCTCCTTTTATATTCCAACTTTATATTCTATGTTTTCCATAAATGGAAACATTTCTTTAACTCTTTTATGAGTTATTACAATTTGACGTGGTTGCGGATTTTTATCTTCTTGTGATACAAGTTTTTGAGTATAGCAATTTTCTGCTGTTTTAAATAATAAATATCTGTTTCGTACATATGTGTAATACATTTGGTATCCATTATCTAATTCTTCTTCAAATCTTTCAAAAGTATAATTTTCCATTTAAATTCCTTTCCGTAATTTATTTAATCATTTCTTCAAATTGTTCTTCACTTATTATAGCAATTCCTAAATTTTGCGCCTTTGTTAATTTACTACCAGCTTCTTCTCCAGCTAAAACATAACTTGTTTTTTTAGATACAGAACCAGATACTTTTCCTCCGAATTTTTCTATTATATCTGAAGCTTCTTGCCTTGTATATTTTTCCAAGCTTCCTGTTAATACAAAAGTTTTCCCTTCAAATCTATTATCTGCATTTTCATCTTCTATTGCTTTCATATTAACTCCAGATTTTTTTAATCTATTTATTAAATCTATAGTTTGATCATTTTTTAAAAATGTGTATATACTATCTGCTGTAATTTCTCCTATGTCATCTACTAAAGCTAAACTTTCAAAACTTGCTTTCATTAAGTTATCCATTGTTTTATATTTTTTAGCAAGTATTTTTGCTCCTTTAACTCCAACATGTCTTATTCCAAGTGCTGCAATTAATCTATACAAATCATTTTGTTTACTATTTTCTATACTGTCTATTAAATTTTGAGCAAATTTTGTTCCATTCTTTTTTAATGATGCAACATCTTCTAGTGTAAGTGTATATATATCTGCTATGTTACTTATTAACCCTTTTTCTATTAATTGTTCAATAATTTTATAGCCTAGCCCATCTATATTCATTGCTTCTCGTGATGCAAAATGAATTATAGTTCTCAAAGATTTTGCAGGGCATTCTATTCCTGTACATCTAAGTGCAGCTTCTCCCTCTTCTCTAACTGCTGGTGCTCCGCAAACAGGGCATACTTTTGGCATTTCAAAATCTTTTTCTGTACCATTTCTTTTTTTCTTATTAACACCTACAACTTCTGGTATAACATCTCCTGCTTTTTGTATTACAACTGTATCTCCAATTTTTAAATCTCTTTCTTTTATAAAATCTTCGTTATGAAGTGTTGTTTTAGAAATTGTTGAACCAGCAACCTTCACAGGCTCTAATATTGCCATAGGTGTTATTGCTCCTGTTCTTCCTACTTGGCAAATTATATCTTTTAAAAGTGTTTCTTTTTTCTCTGGTGGGTATTTATAAGCAATAGCCCATCTTGGAGTTTTTGCTGTTGTTCCCATTTTCTCTCTTAACTCTAAGTTATCAACTTTTATAACTGCTCCGTCTATTCCAAATGATAGTTTTTCTCTATCATTTCCTATTTTCTTTATCGCTTTAATGCTCTCATCTATTGTTTCACAAGGTATTTTTACAGGATTTACATTAAACCCTATTTTTTCTAAATACAATAATTCTTCATAATGAGAATTAAAGTTTTTATCTTCTATTTTTTGAACATTAAATATAAAAATATCTAATGGTCTTGATGCTGCTATTTTACTATCTAATTGACGTAAAGAGCCTGCTGCTGCATTTCGTGCATTTGCAAATAGGGTTTCTCCTAAAACTTCTCGTTCTTCGTTCATTTCATCAAATTCTTTTTTTCCTATAAAAACTTCTCCACGAACTATTATATTAATATTTTCTTTTAATTTTTTAGGAATATTTTTTATTGTTTTTAGATTTTTAGTAACATCTTCGCCAACTTCGCCATTTCCTCTGGTTGCTCCTCTTACAAATTCTCCATTTTTATATTCAAGGCTAACAGATAATCCATCTATTTTAGTTTCAACAACAAATTTATTTTCTTTTATTTCGTATTTTTCTTCTGCTTTTTTTACTCTTTCTCTAAATTCCTCTAGTTCTTCAAAAGAAAATATATCTTGCAAACTTTGCAAAGGAACCTCGTGTACTACTTTTTCAAAGCCTTCTTTTACTGTTCCTCCAACTTTTTGTGTTAATGAATCTTTATCTATTAAATTTGGAAATTCTTTTTCCAAATTCTTTAATTCATTCATCATCATGTCATATTCAAAATCTGAAATTGCTGGGTTATCTTCATCGTAATAAAGTTTTGCATAATAATCTAATTGTTTTCTTAATTCTTTTACTCTTTTTTTGGCTTGTGTTTCTTTCATTTTTGACCTCTTTTATATACAAAATTCGGGTCGACAGAGGCGTCGACCCCTACAAGTTTTATTATAATTTTTTATATTTTTTGTACAATAGGCGGACAGAGGCGTCCGCCCCTACATTTCTATTATAATTTTTTTATACAGTTGGTGAATATATGCGTTCGCCTCTACTGTTTGATTATGATTTCTTGCTTTTTATTGTGAGTACGGAATACCGTCACCTACATTTCATTAATCATTGTGTATGATTCGTATTTCTTTATTAGATTTTGTTAATCTTTCACAAGAAAATTTATTTACTAATATAGTATCTTCAATTCTAATTCCAAATATTCCTGGTATATATATTCCTGGTTCGTCTGTTATTATCATATTTTCCTTTAAACTAAAGTCTTTTCTTCCAACATAAGGCAATTCATGTATATCTAAACCAACTCCATGTCCTAGTGCATGGTCTAAAGTATAACCTTTTACTTTAAAATCGCTTTCAACCATCATTGTTAATATTCTACAATTTGCATCTTCTTTAATTTCTTTCAATACCTTTTCTTGGTTTTCTAACACCATATTATATATATTTCTTTCTGAATCTGTTATTCCATCTACAAATATTGTTCTTGTCATATCTGAACAATATCCATTATATTTACAACCAAAATCCATTAATATTACATCGTTAGATTGTATTTTTCTATCTGTTGGAACAGCATGTGGCATTGAAGAATTTTCTCCTGAAGCTATTATTGTTTCAAATGCAATTCCATTTGCTCCAGAATCTAACATATAATTTTCTAATTCTTTTGCAATTTGTTTTTCTGTCATTCCCTTTTGAATATATTTGCAAATATATTCAAAAGCATTGTCTGTAATTTCGCATGCTTTTCTTATATTTTTTACTTCTTCAGTATCTTTTATCATTCTTTGTTGTTCTATTATATTTTCTGTTTCCACTAAATTATTAATTTTGTATAATTGCATATAACGTTTATAATTTGCATACGTTACATAGCTTTCTTCAAATCCAACATTTTCACAGAATATAAAGAAATTTTCGTAATCCATTTCACTTATATCTTTTAAATTACATACTACAATTTCATCATCAATCATAAGTTGTTTATTTACTGCTTCTATGTATCTTGAATCTGTTAAGTATACATTTTCTTTTCTTGTTATTAGTAAAATTCCTTCTGCTTCTAATCCTGTTAAATATTTTACATTTACTGGGTTAGATACTATCATCCCTTGCATATCTAAACCTTTTAACTTATTTCTTAACCAAATTAATTTATCATTCATTTTTAATACCCCTTTTGGAATTATGCTTTATACATACCAAGTGTAAATATTTTTAATAAAACAAATAAAATTAAATCAAACGGAACCACCATTGCTATAAAAGTCGCTAATATTATAAATGGTCCAAATGGTATATATTCATCTATTTTCTTTATTTTTGTAACCAATAAAAATATACTTAAAATAGCTCCAATTAAAAATGACATAACAGCGATAGCAATTATATTTTGGAAACCAAAAAGCAACCCTAATGCTCCCATTAGTTTTACATCGCCAAATCCCATTGCTTCTTTTCCTGCAATAAGGCTACCAATCCATGTTATAAGCAAGAATATTCCAGCACCTGTAACCATACCTAATAACATGTTTATTCCCATATTTATATCGAAAATGCCGTTTATTAGCATAAATATTATTCCAATTTCGAACAAACTTAAATTTAGTCTATTAGGTATTATTTGTAATTTATAATCTATAACAAATGCAGATAATAACATTGGCGTTATTATTAGATATTTTATTAATTCTGTGTTACTTACTAAATTTGTATTGTTCCAACCTAAAATATATAAAAGTGCAACATTTATAACACAATTTATTGCAATTAATATATAGTTAGGTTTAAATTCTTTTTTATATTCATTAAAAATATCTTTTGAAAATACTTTTTTATATTCTGGCATTCTCTTTATTGACCAATCTGTTAATTGACCTGTTATTATCCCTAAAAATATTAGTGCCACATAATATAGTATGTGAATATTGTTAATATACATCTTTTGTTTACCCCTTTATACTTTTTTTATATTTTTCTATTATTTTATTTTCTAATGGTCTTTTAAAAACTGTTATCCAAATATCTTTTTCATCAATAGGTTTAACTAATATAGAATACATTTTACATCTATTAGCACCGAGTATATCTGTAAAAATTTGATCTCCTACAACTGCTATATTTTTATTCTCCAAATTTAATAAAGCTTTTGCCTTTTTAAAGCCAAATTTAAAAGGTTTTTTAGCAAAATAAAAATATGGAATTCCAAGCACTTCTGATATTTTTTTAACTTTATCTTTTTTGTTAGAATTAGACAAAATGCATAGTTTTATATCATTTTGTTTTAGCTCCTCTGCCCATTTTTCAAGGCCATCTATCATTTTTTTATCGAAATCTATTAATGTGTTATCAACATCTAAAATAAGTCCTTTAATGCTATTTTCTTCCAGAAATTTCACATCAATATCTGTAACTTTATCTATATATCTATTTGGATATAAAATCATTCTTTTTTCACCTTTTTAAGTCTTTAATTTTCTTTAACAATTTATCATAAAATTATATAAATTACAATATCTTTTTTATATTTACTTAAATAAACTTAAATACATATTTGCGTTTTTTTATAACTTATTTTTAAATAAAAAAATCATGAACTTTAATTAGCCCATGATTTTTTATGGAGCCTACAACGGGAATTGAACCCGTGACCTCAGCCTTACCAAGGCTGCACTCTACCAACTGAGCTATGCAGGCATATTATTTTTTATATAGAAGTCGACTTTAACAGTCGACTCTCTTTATAATCTTATTGTTTTATATTTTTTATTGCTTTTTTTCGTATTCTTTGAATTGCATTGTCTATAGACTTTACAGGAGTATCTAATTTTGTCGCAATATCTACATAGCTTTCACCTTGTAAATATCTGCTTAGTACTTGTTTTTCAAAACTGCTTAAGTTTTTATCTATAGCATTTTCAACTGATTCATAGTATTCTTTTTTTGTTATTGTATCTAAGGGATCTTCTGCCGTTCTACTATTAAAGATTTCTATAAGCTCTGTATCTTCGTCATTATCATATGCAGAATTATTTAATGATAAATATGAATTTAATGGTAAGTGCTTTTGTCTATTTGATGTTTTTATTGCAGTAATTAATTGTCTTTCTATGCACATATTTGCAAATGATTTAAAACTATTTTGTTTATCATTACTATAGCTTTTTACTGCTTTATATAAACCTATCATTCCTTCTTGTACTATATCTTCTTTTTCTGCACCTATTATAAAATATTTGCTTACTTTCATATTTACAAGCTCTTTGTATTTTTCAAGCAAAAATTCTAGTGCGTGCTTATCTCCAGATTTAGATTTGTTAACTAATTCCTCATCTGATATATTCTTATATAGATTACAAGAATAAAACACACTATTTTTATCCATAATCTCTAATGTACCTCCTGCATGTAATTCTATTCGATTATATTCAACAAATCCCCCTGTGTCAAGAGATATTATTTGAATTTTGTATATTTTTATATTATAATCCTAAAATAGATTGGAGTTGATTTTATGGCATTTGATGGAATTGTAACAAAAAGTATAATAACAGAACTAAAAAATACTATTATAGATGGTAAAATTAATAAAGTTTTTGAACCAAATAAAAATGAAATTATATTAGGAATATATGCTGGTGGGAAAAATTATGCTTTAAATATTTGTATTGAATCTTCTAATTGTAGAATGCACCTTACTACTAACGGTAAACCTAACCCTCATAATGCTTTAAACTTTTGTATGCTGCTTCGAAAGCATATAATTGGATATAAAATAAAAAATATTTATTCAATAGGATTAGAAAGAATAGTATATTTAGAATTAGAAGGATATAACGAATTTAATGATTTAACAAAGAAAACTTTAATAGTTGAATTAATGGGAAAACATAGCAATGTTATTCTTGTAAATGATACTAATTTTATTATAGATTCAATTAGACATTTAGATAAAACTTCTCATTCAAATAGAGATATTTTGCCAGCTCATGAATATGTTTTACCTCAAACCAATAAATTAAATTTTTTAGATGTTAAACAATTTAATGAATTTTATGAAAAAATTGCGGGTAAAGAAAATGCTATTGATAAAGCAGTATGTTCAACATATACAGGCTTTAGTATGAGCTTTGTTCAAAGTGCTTTGAAAAGATTTAATATTAAAAATGATAATTTTGAAAGTAATAATCTAGTTGAACTTTATAAATATTTTAAAGAATTATTAAATTATATAGACAATGTTACAGGAGAAATCTTAGATTTAAGTACCTCTCTTAATAAAACTAAAATTGATTTTGTTCCATGCCTAAAAATTTCGTATAATAATCAAGATACTTTAATTGAGCCAAAACAAACA
>CAJKKA010000043.1 GCA_905200315.1 uncultured Clostridium sp. | reverse complement strand
TAGTAAAAGCAAATGGAAAAGAAACCTACTACACATGGATACCAAGATACGAATTTAAAATAACAAGTAGCCAACAAGCACAACCAGCAACAGCGAGAACAGAAGTAAGATTTTTAAAAGATACAAGCACAGACACAAGCAATGGCTATCAGATACCAGAAGCATTCACATTCGATGAAAAACAATTAAGTGGTTACTGGGCAATGAAATATACAGCCGGGGAATAAAAAATAATTAAATTTTTTAATATATTTATAAAAAATAAGAAGGAAAAAATAATTTTTTGCCGAATAATATTAATGTACATAAGAAAAGTGTACAAATAATAAACATTGGAAGGCGGTGCACAAAATGCAAATAACAGATGTACGTTTAAGAAAAGTTAATTCAGAAAACAGAATGAAAGCTGTTGCTTCTGTAACATTCGATAACGAATTCGTAGTACACGATATCAAAGTTATCGAAAAAGATGGGTTATTTATTGCTATGCCAAGCAAAAAAACTCCAAACGGAGAATTCAAAGATATAGCTCATCCAATCAATGCTGAAACTAGAGAGAAAATACAAGCTGCTATATTAGAAGCTTACAACGCTCCAGAAGAAGAATCAGCAGAATAATAAATGAAAAAACAAAAATGACCTTAGGGTCATTTTTTTGTCCAAATTGATGTAATTATTATAAATAAAACAAACTATAAATAAATATTATATTCAATGTAGGAGCGGACGCCCATGTCCGCCCGCACAATATATACGGAAAATGATTTATACGAGGAGGAAAATAAAATGGAATATATATATGAACCACAAGGGGTATGTTCACAGAAAATGGTGTTTGAAATTGAAGGGAATATTGTAAAAAGTGTAAAAATTGTACGTGGATGTCCAGGTAATACTATTGGTATTGCAAAATTAATTGAAGGATTAACAATTGATGAAATAATAAAAAAATTAAAGGGAATACAGTGTGGCTATAAAGGAACATCATGCCCGGACCAACTTGCAATTGCACTAGAAGAATATAAGAAAAAAAGAGAGAAATAGAGGAAAATAAAGGTAATGTATCTATAAAATGAAATAATTAAGATTAAAACTTGCAAATTTTTGATAATTTACAAGTTTTTTTGTATACATAATTTGAAAAAGAAGATAATATGTAGTATAATAAAATTTAGCTGTGCATAAAAATACAGTAAAAGGAGAGTGAATTATATTTTAAAAACAAGAATAAAACACTGCACAAAAGAAATTTTAAAAATAACAAAAACAATAGCAGTAGCTTTAATTCTTATTGTAGGTATAATCTTAATTAAGTACAAACCTTTATATAAAGTTGAAATTAGTGGTATTCAAATTGGATACGTAAAAAATAAAAATGAATTTAATAGTAAAGTTACAGAATATGTAAATACTAAAGAAAATGAACAAGTAGCATTTATTACATTAGATTCTCAACCAGACTATGAATTAGAACTTGTAGATAATAGTACAAAAACTAATGAAAAGGAAGCTTTAGAAACCATAAAAGAAAATTCTGTTACAACATATACTGCATATGGCATTACTATTGATAATGACATAAAAACATATGTAAAAACAGAAAACGAAGCCGAAAGCACAGTAAAAGCAATAAATGAACAATACAATAATGAAAATAAAAAAGTAGATGTAAACGTAAAGCAAATTTATGCTCAAGAAGCAATGGAAACTGTAGAAACAGATGATGCAGTAAAAGCTGTTAGTGAAATAGCTACGATACAAATACAAAAGCAAGAACAAGAAGAAAAAGAAAAAATTGAAGAAGAAGAAAAGAAAAATGCTTTGGCCATTGTTAATGATGTTATAATTGCAGAAAAACCTGTTACAGGTAGTATAACTTCAAGATATGCAGAAGTAAGTAGAATTAGAAGTGGAGCACATACTGGTTTAGATATAGCTACAGCTAAAGGCACAGACATTAAAGTATGTAGTGATGGAAAAGTTGTATTTGCATCTAACAAAGGTTCATATGGAAATTTAGTAAAAGTTGAACATAAAAATGGAGTAGAAACTTGGTATGCACATTGTAGCAAGATATATGCAAAAGCAGGTCAAGAGGTAAAAGCTGGAGATATAATCGCAGCAGTAGGTTCAACAGGAAATTCAACGGGACCACATTTACATTTTGAAATACGTATAAATGGAAATCCTGTAAATCCACAAAAATATATATACAATAAGTAAAATAGATGACACATTAGTCATCTATTTTATATTGCATTGTCAATTTAAATATTGTATAATATTATATTGAAGAGGTGAAAAAAATGGGTATAATTAGAAAATGGAAAGTAAAAAGAGAAATAAAAAAAATTTTAAATTCAAAAGACGTTGAAAAGGTAGAAAGTATAAATGACTTTAATAAAGATGAGAATCTTGAAAATATTATATTGAGTATACAAGATAAAGGAAAAAGAGCACAAGCATTACAAAATGCTATACATAAAATAGATGATAAGGAAATTTTAAAATCAATAATTCCTACACTAAAAGATGATGACATTTTAAAAATTCTTGAAAAAAAGATAGAATATTTAGATAATGTAGATAGAAATATATTATATACAACAATAAATGGAATAGATAATCCACAAAAACGATTTTCCGAAATTAAAAGATTTTATTTACATTTATCAGATATAGAAGTTGCTGAGTTATTAGATACAATAAAAGATAAAAATTTAAACAAAAAAGAAAGCAAAAATAAGAAACAAACAAATTCTGTGGAAGGAACAAATTCTGAAATTGAAAATGAGAAAATAAATATAATAACAAATAAAATAGTACTAAATTATATTAATTGTGGAACTCTACTTCATATGAGGGAATTGTTAGGATGTATGCAATTAGATATGTCAAAAATAAAAGTTGTAGAAAAAATACTTAAGGAAGAAAAAATTTTAAAAGAAAATAAAATAAAAAAGGGAGAATTAACAAGGGATTATGCTGTATTTGATAAAGATGGTAAAAAATTATTATTACAAAAATCTTTTGAAAGTTTTAAAGGAACAAAAGCAGTAGAAAGAAGAAAAAAAGAAGTTTTAGTAAATTTATTTAAAGAAGATGTATATACATATGAAGAAGCTAGAAATCTTTCAAAAACATTAATAGGAAATGAACAAGTAGAAAAAGAATTAAAAGAAAGCTTATTAAAAATAGAGGGTAAAAAGAACTTCGTTAAAGAAATACAAGCAAAAGATTTAATAGATACACCAATTACCATAAAAGAAACAGGAAATATAGTAGAAATACCAGAAGAGCAAATTAGATAATGATTTTTGGGACGGGGTCAAAAATCACCCCGTCATCTACCAGCTCAAAAATTTCATATAAAATAATTATTTCTGTTGACAAAAATTGGTTATTATATATAATAATTACATATAATAAACACTAAGGAGGAAGTTATGTCTGAGATAGATAAAAATGAAGAACTAAAGATAAAAAATAGCATAGAGAAATTAATTGAAAAGGCTAAAATAGCCTCAAAAGAATATATGAAATTAAATCAAGAACAAGTAAATAACATTGTAAAAGCAATGTCTATGGCTGGTCTTGAAAATCATATGAAACTTGCAAAAATGGCAGTTGAAGAAACTGGCCGTGGTGTATATGAAGATAAAATAACGAAAAACTTATTTGCAACAGATTATATATATCATAGTATAAAATATGATAAAACTGTTGGAATTATTGAAGAAAATGATGAAGATGATTATATAAAAATTGCTGAACCTATTGGAATTATAGCTGGTGTAACACCTGTTACAAATCCAACTTCAACAGTAATTTTTAAATCTATGATTGCGGCTAAAACAAGAAATGTAATAATATTTGGATTTCATCCATCTGCACAAAAATGTAGTGTAGAAGCAGCAAAAATTGTACGTGATGCAGCAATAAAAGCAGGCGCTCCAGAAAATTGTATTTTATGGATAGAAGAGCCATCTGTTACTGCAACAAATTTATTAATGAACAATCCAGCAGTAGATTTAATTTTAGCAACAGGTGGAACTGGAATGGTAAAAGCAGCATATTCATGCGGAAAACCAGCATTAGGAGTTGGACCAGGAAATGTTCCTTGTTATATAGATAAAACAGCAAAATTAAAAACTTCTGTAAACGATTTAGTAATGTCAAAATCATTTGATAATGGAATGATTTGTGCTTCTGAACAAGCCGTTATAGTAGATAAAGAAATATATGAAGAATTTGAAGATTTAATGAGAAAAGCAGGTTGCTATTTTGTAAGCAAAGAAGAAAAAGAAAAATTACAAAATGCAATGTTCCAAGATGGAAAACTAAACTCTAAAATACCTGGGCAAAGTGCATATAATATAGCAAAACAAGCAGGCTTCGAGGTACCAGAAACTACAAAAGTTTTAGTAGTATATGAGGAAGGAATAGGGCAAGATTATCCATTTTCAAAAGAAAAATTAAGTCCTGTACTTGCATATTATATAGTTGAAAATAAAGAAGAAGGAATAGAAAAAGCAGAAAAATTACTAGAAAATGGTGGATTAGGACATTCTGCTGTAATACATTCAGAAGATGAAGAAACAATATTAGAATTTTCTGAAAGAGTAAAAGTTGGAAGAATAATTGTAAACTCTCCATCATCACATGGTGGAATTGGTGATATTTATAACACAAATTTGCCATCTTTAACACTTGGTTGTGGAAGTTTTGGAAAAAACTCAACAACATCAAATGTTTCAAGTGTTAACTTAATTAATATTAAAAGAGTAGCGAAAAGGAGAGTTAATATGCAATGGTTTAAAGTTCCAGAAAAAATATATTTTGAAGCTGGTGCAATTCAATATTTAGAGAAAATGCCAGATATAACAAGAGCTTTCATTGTTACAGATGAAGGAATGGTAAAATTAGGATATGTAGATAGAATACTTTATCATCTAAGAAAAAGACAACAATATGTTCATTCAGAAATATTTTCAAGTGTTGAACCAGACCCATCTTTTGAAACAATAAAAAGAGGTGTTCAAGCAATAGAAAGCTTTAAACCAGATGTTATTATAGCATTAGGTGGAGGTTCTGCAATAGATGCTGCAAAAGGAATGTGGCTATTTTATGAACATCCAGATGCAGATGTTGAGGGAATGAAATTAAAATTCTTAGATATAAGAAAGAAAACTTACAAATTCCCTAAATTAGGAGAAAAATGTAAAATGGTAGCAATACCAACAACATCTGGAACAGGTTCAGAAGTTACATCATTTGCTGTAATATCTGATAAAGTTCAAAACAAAAAATATCCATTAACAGATTACGAATTAACACCAGATGTTGCAATAGTTGACCCAGACTTAGTTACATCACTTCCAAAATCTATTACAGCAGATACAGGAATGGATGTATTAACACATGCACTGGAAGCATATGTATCAAATATGGCTTCAGACTACACAGATGCATTAGCAGAAAAAGCAGCTGAATTAGTAATTAAAAATTTAAAAGAATGTTATGATAATGGTTCAAATAAAGAAGCAAGAGAAAGAATGCATAATGCAAGTACAATGGCAGGTATGGCATTTTCAAATGCATTCTTAGGAATAAACCACTCTTTAGCACACAAATTAGGAGCAGTATACCATTTACCACACGGTAGATTAAATGCAATATTACTTCCATATGTAGTAAAATATAATTCAGAAGAACCAACAAAATTTGTATCATTCCCAAAATATGAATACTTTATAGCAGATGAAAAATATGCTACAATAGCTAAAAAAATGGGCTTAAAAGCAGATACCAAAGAAGAAGGAGTACAATCTTTAATAAAAGAAATACAAGAATTAAATGAATACCTAAATATACCAAAATCATTACAAGAAGCAGGAATAGACGAAAAAGATTTTTTCGAAAACATAGACACATTGGCAGATAGAGCCTTTGAAGACCAATGTACAACAGCAAATCCACGTTTACCATTAATACCAGAATTAAAACAAATATTAACAGATGCATACTATGGAAATGAGATAAAATTTTAAATTATATTCTACAAAATTAATGTCATAAGTGTAGGGGTCGGCGTCCTTAGGGCGACCCCCGAAAATGAATGAAAAATAAAAAGGAGAGATACCGATGAAAAACATTGCAGTTCTAGAGAGAGAGAGAGAGAGAGAGAGAGAGAGAGCTATACTTTAGTGAAGAAAAATGGTGGTCTGTTCAACAAGTTATAAAATATAAAAACTCAAATTCTGCAATCACTTTAATAGCACTAATTATAACTATAATTGTTTTACTAATTTTAGCTGGTGTAACATTAACAATGGTAATTGGTGAAAGTGGAATAATACATAAAGCACAAGAATCAAAAGATGAAACATTAAAAAGCACAGCTTTGGAGGATATAAAATTAAGGGTACTTGAAGTGAATACTGATAAAGAAGGAAAAGCAACACTAGAAGATATAATTGGATTTTTTGAAGAAAATTCAGATGTATATACAATAACTAAAAAAGAATCTGATAGAATATATGTTATTAATAAAAATTATAAATACGAAGTGGAAATAACGGCTGAATTGCAAGTGTCTTTAACAGGAAAAAATAATGAGAATGAATTATCTGCAAATATTATATATGATAGAGGAAAGGTTAGTACAGAAGCAGGTGGAATAGTAGGTGCAAATGATATAAATTCTGCATATAAAATAGAAAGTGACCATGCGTATATGGAAGTTACTGGAACAGGTAGAAACAATGCAAGTTATGTAGGAACTAAAAATAAAATAAACCTTACTGGTTATGGGAAAATTAAGTGTTTAGTTACAACAGGAGATAATGCAATATATTCTGGAAATTATTTTGTAATGGTAATAGGGAATAATCAATTGCCTTCATATGTTGATATTAGTAGTTTTCTTGCAACTTCCGAAAAAATAGGAAATAATAAAAATGAGTATATATTAACCTTTAATATACCAGATGAATACAGAACATCTGATTATTATGTAGGAGTGTTAAATTGTTTAAAAGAAGCATATGTATATAAAATTTGGTTAGAGAAACCAGAGGTAACAACTATATATAATTATGGAAAAGTTAGCAAAGATGCTGGGAGTTTGGTAGGAACAAACGATAGAAACTCAGCATATAAAATAGAAAGTGAACATGCATATATGGAAGTTACAGGACCAGGAGGATTTAATGGTAGCTATGTAGGAACTGAGAAAAAAATAAATCTTAGTGGTTATGCAAAAATAAAATGTTTAGTTACAACAGGAGATAATGCAACAGATTCTGGAAATTATTTTGTAATGGTAATAGGGAATAATCAATTGCCTTCATATGTTGATATTAGTAGTTTTCTTGCAACTTCCGAAAAAATAGGAAATAATAAAAATGAATATATATTAACCTTTAACATACCAGAAGCATATAAAAATGAATACTATATAGGAGTATTAAATTGTTTAAAAGAAACATATTTATATAAAATTTGGCTAGAAAAAGAATAAAAAATTAAATAAGGAAATTAATAATGAAAAAGAATAATAAAATTATAATAGGAATAATAACAACAATAATTTTAATAATTGTTGCATTTGCAACCTATGAAGCCGTAACATGGAACAAAGAATATTATATAAGTGAAAAAAATATAGAAATTCCAATATTTCTATATCACGATATTGTAGAAAATAAAGAACAAATTGAATACGATTATATGCAAACAGATAAAGAAACTTTCGAAAAGCAAATAAAAGGATTATTAAAATTAGGTTATAAAATTATATCTTATGAAGATTTGGTTAAATATAAAAATGGAGAAATACCTATAAAAAAACATACTTGTTTAGTAGACTTTGATGATGGGTATGAAGGAAATTATAAAATAGCGTTAGATATTATAAAAAAATATAATATTCCAGTTAGCATATATGTAATAGATAATTGTGTAGGAAAAGAAGGATATATGAATTGGGAACAAATAAAAGAGTTAGATGAAACAGGATTAGTTACAATAAATACTCACGGAAAAGAACATTACAACTTTGACCAAAAAGAAACAAATGAAGCAGTTCAAGATGTTGAATATGCACATTCTCAAATAGAAGAACATCTAGGAAAAAAACAAATAAAAGTATTCACATATCCTTGTGGGCTTACAAAAGAAGAAACAAGAAGAGAATTAGAAAATGCAGGATTTATACAGAATTTGACAGATAACAAAATAAACAAAAGTAAAGAATTAAATTTATATGGATTACATAGATGTTATGCATTAGAAGATAATATTTGGAAAATGATGCTAAAAGTAAAATATAGAAGTATTAGATATGATTAATAAAATAAAAAAAGTGAAAAATAATAATATATACAAAAGGAAAGGATTTTGTTTATGTTATTATTTTTTTTATTTCTAATTGTATTTTTGGAAATTATTGTAATCTCTTTAAGATTTGAATTTGAGATAGAAAATTTTTCATATTCAAATATGCTAAATAAAACACCAGATAATTTTTGCATAAAAGTTAGAATATATATTTTTAATAAAATAAAATTTTTAGAAATTAAATTAGATAATCAGAAACTAAAGAAAATTTATAGTAAGCAAAAAGTTGAGAAGATAGATACTAGAAAAATGATGAAAAGGCTTCCAAAAAGTAATAAGGAAAAATTGAATTTATTAAAGAAAATAAATTTGCAGAAATTATACTTAAATTTGGAAATAGGAACAATAGATATAATGCTTACTACATCAATAATTCCAATTATTTCTAGTTTTTTATCATATTTTTTAGTAAAAGCTGGGAACCGAAATTGTAAATACAGAATTATGCCAATATATGTTGAAAGTTTTGTGTATAAAATAGACTTAAACTGTATATTTAGCCTAAAAATGATACATATTATAAATATAATGTGGTTAATTTTAAGAAAGAGAGATGATAAAAATGGGAGAACATCCAATAGAAGGTTTAATGCTTACAGCTATGAATAGTATACAAGATATGGTAGATGTAAATACAATAGTAGGGGAACCAATTATTTCAAATAATAATATAACAATAATTCCAATTTCTAAAGTAACATTTGGGTTTGCAGCAGGTGGAAGTGAATTTAGTGGAGAAACAATAGATGAATATAGCAAAAGAGATAAGGATGAAGATATTCAGTATAGATTACCATTTGGAGGTGGAAGCGGAGCAGGGGTGAAAATTATACCAGTAGCATTTTTAGTAATACAATCCAATAATGTAAAATTACTTCCAATAGACCATTCTTCAGCAATAGACAAGCTTTTAGACTATGTTCCAGATTTAGTTGATAAAACAAATAATTTAATAAACAAACAAATGAATAACAAGAAAGAAGAACAAAACCAAGAACATAAAATTCAAATGAAAAAACAAAATAAACATAAGAAAAGTAAAGTATATAAAGAACCAGAAGTTGAAATGAAATTTGATGAAATAGATTCAGATTTAGATTTTAATGAAATAGAGGATTATTAAAAAAGGATAAAAAGTTCCAAAATATTTTGGGACTTTTTGACGTTTTTCTATTGCATAAATTTTGTTTTATTGTTATGATATTAATTGATTAAAATTATGTACATGAGGAGAAAAAAATGATAGAGTTTAGAAATGTAAATAAAACATATAGTACAGGAACAGAAGCTGTAAAAAATGCAAATTTTGTTATAAATAAAGGTGAATTTGCATTTTTAGTTGGTTCTTCTGGTTCTGGTAAATCTACATTAATAAAACTTATTTTAAAAGAAGAGGAACCTACTTCAGGAAACATAATTATAAATGGAAAAGATACAACTTTTTTAAAACAAAATAGGGTTCCTTTTTTAAGAAGAAGCATGGGAGTTGTTTTTCAAGATTTTAGACTTTTACCAGATAAAACAGTATATGAAAATGTTGCATTTGCAATGTATATAGTAAAAGCAACACCAAGACATATAAGAAGACAAGTTCCAATGGTTTTATCTTTGGTTGGTTTGAGCGGAAAAGCTAAAATGTATCCAAATGAATTATCTGGTGGAGAGCAACAAAGAGTTGCACTTGCAAGAGCATTGGTTAATAATCCTTCAATGATTATTGCAGACGAGCCAACAGGAAATTTAGATCCAGAAACAGCTTGGGAAATTATGAACTTATTAAAAGATATAAATGCAAGAGGAACTACAATTGTTGTTGCAACACATGCAAAAGATATTGTTGATAGAATGAATAAAAGAGTTATTCGTATTGATGATGGAAATATAGTAAGAGATGAAAAAGGTGGTTATGACAGTGAGATTTAATATAATTGGATATTATCTAAAAGAAGGTTTTAGAAATACCTTAAAAAATAAAAAATCGACAAGTGCTTCTTTAATTGTAATGTGTTTTACAATGTTAATATTTGGTGTATTTTTTATGATTGGTGAAAATATTAACAGTATAATGGAACAAATAGAGTCTGCACAAGGAATACAAGTATTTATAAATACAGATGTTTCAGATGAAGATGTAGAAAAAATTGGTGAAGACTTAAAAAATATTAATGGGGTAAATACAATAACATTTGTTTCAAAAGAAGATGCATTGAATCAAATGAAGGAAAAATTTAAAGATAAGCAATATTTATTAACTGGTTTTGAAGAAAATAATATATTCCCAGCTTCATATGTTGTTACTTTAACAGATTTAAACGAATCAAACAGAGTACAAACAGAAATAAAAAATGTAGTTGGCGATAAATTAAAAAATATTACAAGTAAAGACGAAACTGTCTCTACATTAATAAAAATTGCAAATGGGGTTAGAATAGTAACAGGAGTTATATTAATATTCTTAGTAATAATTTCCGTAGTTATTATTTCAAACACAATAAAACTAACAGTACATGCAAGAAGAAAAGAAATATCTATAATGAAATATGTTGGTGCAACAAATAGTTTTATAAGATGGCCTTTTATAATAGAAGGTATTGTTATAGGAATTTTAGCAGGAGCTTTATCAATACTAGTTGTGGGTATTTTATATAATATTGTTTCACAGAAAATTATTGCATCACAAGTAATTGCTTCTATGAATATTAGCTTACTAAGTTTTGCTCAAATGTTTAACTTAATAGTTGGTGTATATTTAATTTTAGGTGTTGGAATAGGTATTATAGGAAGTAGTATTTCTATGAGAAAATACTTAGATGTGTAGAAAATAGAAAGGAAAGGTAATTGAAATGAAAAAAAGCTTAATTACTATTAGTTTAGTAGCTATAATTTTATTTTACAATTCAATTACTTTTGCAGATGACATTACAGATTTAATAAATAAACAAAATGAGCTACAAAACCAAAAAAGTGAAGCAGATAGTCAATTAGGTATAGTTCAAGAAGAACTTTCTACAAATATGCAGCAAGTTGAAAATTTAAGCCAAAGTATGTCTGAATATCAAATTCAAATAGACGAATGGGGAAAACAAATAGATGTGCTAAACGATTCAATTAGCGAAATTCAAGATAAATTAGATGTTGCACAAAAGGATTACGATGAACAAGAAAAATTATTAGAAACACGTCTTGTAACAATGTATGAAGCAGGTGATACGTCGTTTTTAGACTTTATACTAAGTTCAAAAAATATAGTTGACTTTATATCTAATTATTATTTAATGGCTGAACTTACAAATTATGATGAAGATTTGCTTGAAAAAATCGAAAGAGAAAAAAGTCAAATAGAACAAAATAAAAAAATGCTTGAAACTAAACAAAATGAATACAACACAATAAAAGCAAATTATGAAAAGAAAAAAATTATTCTTTATAATACGAAAGTATTAAGAGATGAGGCTGCAAGTAAACTTACACAAGAAGAAACAGAACTATCTGCAAAAATAGATGAATATAGAAATCAAATTTTAGCTGTAGAGGCTGAAATTTCAAAAATAACAACAGCAAATTTAGATACGCAATATATAGGAGGAGAAATGGCTTGGCCAGTTCCAGGGTATACACGTATAACCTCGAACTATGGAATGAGAACTCATCCGATAACAGGAATTTATAAATTGCATACAGGAGTTGACTTAGGAGCTCCTATGGGAGCAAATTTTGTGGCAGCAAATGATGGCGTAGTAACCAAAGCAGGATATAATGGTGCATATGGTAATATGGTTATAATAGATCATGGAGGAGGGATATCTACATTATATGCTCATGGAAGTGAAATTTTAGTAACTGTAGGGCAAACAGTAAAAAAAGGAGATGTTATATTAAAAGTTGGTTCAACAGGGTATTCAACAGGTGCTCATGCTCACTTTGAAGTAAGAGTAAATGGACAAGTAGTAAATCCATTGCCATATATTACTACTAATACTAAAGTTGAAGAAAATAATAATACGGAGGATTAAAATGAAAAAAATTAGTTTTAAGTTAATTGCAATATTTATAGCATTTGCATTAACAATTATGCCAATTTGTTTTGCGGCAACTACAAAGTCCGAACTAGAAAATCAAAAAAATGATATAAAAAATCAAATAGATGAAAAGAAAGATGATTTAGAAAATGTTCAAACAGAAAAATCATCAACACTAGAGGAAGTAGAAGATTTAACAGATAAAATATCGAATTATCAAAGCGAGATAGAAGATTTAAATAATAAAGTAGATGAATTAAATACATCAATCAAGGAAAATGAACAAAGACTTAATAAAGCACAAGAAGATTATTCTGCACAAGAAGAAAGTTTAAAACAAAGATTAGTTTCAATGTATGAGGCAGGAGATACAA